>JAJXXG010000490.1 GCA_021781255.1 Acidobacteriota bacterium | reverse complement strand
AGGCCAGGGTCGAAGGAGGTACAAATATCCTGATTCTGAAATACAAATCTTGGCTCGTGCTTCAGTTGCGTCAGATTGTTGAGCGAGCCGGTGCAGAGATTGTCCACTCCCACGACGCTGTGCCCCTCGGAAATCAGGGCATCCGCTAAATGTGACCCCAGGAAGCCGGCAACCCCGGCAATCAAAATCCGCATGAAACAAGGTCCTTTCCTGACAACTCGAACACGTTGACGGCAGGCGGCTGCAGTCAAAGGCTGCGCGTCACTTGGCGGCTTCCCTTTGGCGCGGCAGGTAGTAGGTCGGCATTGGGTCCTGTGGCTGCGACGAGCCGGGACGACCCACGCTCAGATAAGTGAACCCGAGGCCAGCCATCGCCACCGGATCAAACATATTGCGGCCGTCGATAATGATCGGATACCGCAGGGTGTGATGCAGTCGCTTGAAATCCAACTCAGAGAAATCGCGCCAGTCATTCAGGATCAACAGTGCATCTGCATCCTGCGCAGCCGTGTACGGGTCGGCGACATAGATCATCTGCTTGCTCGGCGGTATCACTTCCTTGGTGCGCTGTTCAGCGGCCGGGTCGTAGGCGCTCACGATGCAGCCCTCATGCAGCAACCGTTGAACGATATCCAGAGCAGGCGACTCGCGAATATCATCCGTCCCGCCCTTGAACGCCAGACCGAGCACGCCGATTCTCTTCCCACGGAAGGTCCAGAGCGCGGATCGGATCTTCTGGAAGAAACGAAGCTTCTGTTCTTCATTGATCTTTTCCACTTCCTGCAATAGCCCGAACTCGACTCCGACCTGCTCGGCCACATGCCGGAAGGCCGCGACATCTTTCGGAAAGCAGGAACCGCCATAGCCGATGCCAGCCCGCAGAAACTTGGGGCCAATGCGAGTATCCAACCCCATCCCTCGCGCCACCTCTTCCACATCGGCGCCCGCAGCTTCGCAGATATTGGCCACAATATTGATGAATGAAATCTTCGTAGCCAGAAATGCATTGGAAGCGTGCTTGATGATCTCAGCCGCCTTTGTAGAGGTTTGCAGGATGGGAGGCGGATCATCTCCACCCCTCGGCCCTGGAACCGCGCTTCCGCTGCGGTAATAGTCCCCCGAGGTCAGCGGCTCATAAATGCGTTTCAGCACCTCCGCCGCGCGCTCCGTAGCTGCGCCGATCACAATTCGGTCCGCATGGAGAAAATCCACAACCGCGGTACCCTCGCGCAGGAACTCCGGATTGGACGTCACGTCGAACATGTCTTTCGGCACACCGTTTCTCTCGATCACGCGCCGGATCCACTCGTTCGTGTAAACCGGCACCGTGCTCTTCTCCACAATCACTTTGTAGGAATCGATTGAACGCGCGATCTCGCTGGCCACCGCATCTACATACGAGAGATCCGCACTCCCGGCCTGACTCTGGGGCGTACCCACTGCAATAAAAATTGCCTCCGCAGCCTGCGTCGCCGCCCGAAGGTCGGTTGTAAATTCAACCATGTTCTGGTGATGCTTGCCAAGCAGTTCCGGAAGATACTCTTCGTGAATAGGGACGCCGCCTTCGCGCAGCATCCGCACCTTGGCATCGTCATTGTCGACGCAAATCACCCGATGACCCATCTCCGCAAAACATGCAGCCGCTACCAGGCCCACATACCCGGAACCAACCACCGCAATCGAAACTTGCTTCGCCATTCGATTTCCTTTCTAAAGTTAAGCCGTCTGCAAAACAACAAGTAAGCCGGTGAATGTTGCGCCGTGATTCTACTGCAACTATAGTCTTGCGCCACGCCTCTCATCCGACGATGAGAACTGGTGGCGACGCCGCGCAAGCCAAGGACCACGATGCCGGTGCTGGAACTTCAGTTGAACGGGGGGACCGATGTGTTAATACCCACTCTCCGGCGTGTGATCCAGTTCACCGGCCGGCGTCGGCAAGCAACTTCGATAGCGCCAGAGTAGGGGCAGCAGTTGCATCGCCGACCAGTATCGCGGAACATAGCGCTGCGGCGAGGAGAGGCAACGGAAGAGCCATCCGAGATACAAGCGGTCCGCCCACTCCGGAATGTGAACCTGATCGCCGCTCAGAAATGCGATGGCTGCGCCGATGCAGTGAATCGCGGGCAGGTAGGTCAGGTGCGACTTGAGATACAGTCCCAGGCGTTCCTGCGTTCCCCCTCCCACGGTGACGACAACATGTTGCACATGGAGCTGCTCAATCTTTTGCAGAAGTTCGGGGTCCTCAATCTCCTCGCCGTACATGGGCGCGTGGTAGACGCATTCCTCCGGTACGATCACACCCTGGGTGCGCAGCCAGTTAAGATTCTTCTGCGCGCTCTGCGCCCCGGCCATCACCCAGAAGGTACTGCCCGGCCGGCGCACGTCCTCTTGCAACAGGAGTTCGCGCAGGTATTTGAGGCCGGAGAGTCTCTCGATTGAATCGCCTTCCAGAAAATTCCACGCCACGACCATGAATGCCGAGTCCGTGATCACCATGTCCGCATGAAGGAGCGCATCCCGGTAACCCTTGTTGGCCGGCAAATCTTTCAGCGCGGGAGCCGCAGGCACCACCAGAAGCCCGCCGCGCCCCATCCGCTCGATTGCACCACCCACTTCGCCAACATAAAAGTTGATACCGAGTATCTTTCGTTCCGCCTGCGAATGGACCATCCCGGAGTCTCCCTCTACCTAAGCAAACTACCAGAGGACCATACGTCGCGCGATGCCGGCGATCACGAATAGCAAAGCGATCGAACGTCAGGCCACACAGGATTGCGCGTAAGCTTCAAACAGCGCCGGTAAATGATCTGAGCCTATATTGAAGACGCGATGCAACGGTCCGCGGCCAAGAACAATCGCGATGAGCGTAAGAACCAGTGTCTTTGCATTGGCGCAGCGCAGTTCGCCACGCTGAATCCACGGATCGAGATAGCGGGCAATGACTTCGACCTGCTCCCCCAGATGTCGACGCAGCAGGGGATCGAGTTCATCGCTCAACTCAAGCGCGCTGAAGCCCAGCAGGCGAAGCAGTTGCGGTTCACGCATGAGAGTTGTCGCAATCAGGTCAAACGCGCCGGCTAACGCGGCCCTGCCGGATTGGGCTTCAGCCAGGTGCGTCAGCAGCTCACCGCTCAAATGCACCCTCTGCACCTCTGCGCTCAAGACCGCCAGATAAAGGTCGCGCTTGCGCGGGTAATGACGATAGATCGTCACCTCGTTCACTTCCGCCGAGCCCGCGATCTCGCGCGTGCTTACCCCGTTGTAGCCAAATTGGGCAAAAAGTGCTGCCGCGGTCTTAAGGATGCGCTCTTCTGTTCCGCCGCGCGTTGAACCGGTTATTCCAGCCATATGCATTCCTTGCCAGGCAACCCTGGACATTTGTCTGATCGGCTGATTGCCCGGAGGCAGTTACGAAAACACAGTACGGAGAACGCACGAAGCATCGTCGGCGAACTGCGGAGGCTTTGCGACCAACGGGGGCACGTTGCAACGCTCATTCGGTGGTCCGGACTTCGCAGCACGACCCGATTTTGCGGAGGATCAGGCCGGCGCGTTTGCCGGTGCTGCTTCGCAAAGGGAGACAGGCAACTCGGAGATTCTTGCCCGGTTCGGCCTAGGCCGGTCAGGTGCTTTGCTGCCAGGCACTGGGGAGCGGAGCAGCGAGATGCGGGTCGAGGCTGCCAACCTCATTCATTGGCTCCAGATCCGCTTCGTTGACCTCTACTGCGATGCTCTGCAGGATCTGCTTCAGGGTAAGGACGACACGCAGACCATTCCGCCTGCCCACCACCACGCCTTCCATGCCGGCAAAAGCTCCGGCGCGAATGCGGGCCATTGAACCAACGGTTAGAAGCGGGTGAGGCTCTACCCGGCGCTCGATCAGGCCCTTGCGCAGCGCCTCAACTGCACTGTCCGGCACCTGAGCCGGAGTGCCGCCCGCACCGTCCACCATGGCAAGAGCGCCCGGCACTCCGAGCACGTTGCCGCGCTCAGAGCGGCATATACGCACAAAGAGGTAGCCAGGGAAGAGGGGCAGATCCAAGGTGACGCGGGAACCGTCGCTCCACTTACGCTCAGAACGATAGAGAGGGAGGTAGTGTTCGATCGCCCGCAAAGAAAGATGCTGCGAAACCTTTTTCTCATGGCGGCAGGCCGTGTAGACGGCAAACCAGTGTCGCATAGAGAAGGCTTCCGCATTAGCCGACGGGCTTGCCCTACCGATCGAGACCGCCAGCTCTGGCTTGAATTTTTGCAAGGCTCCGCCATCCTCACTTGGGTGAAGTGCTTTTCCACAGGGCTTACACCCCGCATCCAGAACCAAGGCCCACAATCATGTCAATTATCGATGAAAGCAGGTGCTTTCATCCCGTGGGCAGTCAAACTCAGAAGGGGGACAGCGCCTGCCCGCAAAGACAATATAGCAGCTTTGCACGCATCGTCCAGTGAATTTGCGTGTGCGCCAAAAGCATAATCCCATGGTTATTTTCAGATGATTGCAAGCAACCGCCAACATTTGTTCTGCATCGCAGGGCACGTCAGGGCGTCAGCCTTTCAGAACTTCCTTTACCTTCTCGACCGGCGTCCCGGAGTCCCGGCCTCAATTCGCCCTATGGTAGGCTCCATGTGGGGGATTTCGCCATGCAAAATGGCTTGCAGCCCACTGCCCGCGTCTATATGGACGCCAATGCCACGACGCCTCTTTTGCCGGAGGTAGTCGAGGCGATGCACCCTTACTGGATGGAGTTTTTCGGAAACGCCTCGTCGATCCACATGGACGGGCAGCGGGCGCGCACGGCGGTGGACCACGCGCGGGAGGTCCTCGCCGAATTGTTTCACTGCCACGAGGCCGAGGTTGTCTTCAACTCGGGTGGCACAGAGGGCGACAATACGGCGCTCGTTGGGCTGCTGCGGCGCGGCGACCACCTGATCACGACCTCGATTGAGCACTCGGCGGTGCTGCAGACCGCTCACCGGCTGGCTGACCGCGGCGTCGAGGTGACGTTTGTCGACCCATTGCCCAGCGGGCTGATGGACCCGGCGACCATCCGGCAGGCGATTCGCCCGCATACCCGGCTCATCAGCGTGATGCTGGCGAACAACGAAACGGGCGTGCTGCAACCGGTGGAAGAGATCGGTCGGATTGCGGCCGAGGCCGGCGTGTTCTTTCATATTGATGCGGTGCAGGGTGCGGGCAAGGTTCCGCTGGACGTGCGGCGGATTGCGTGCCATCTGCTCTCGATCAGCGCGCATAAGATGCACGGGCCCAAGGGCGTGGGTGCGATGTTTGTGCGCCGGGGCACACCTGTCGAGTCGCTGCTGGTGGGCGGCAGCCACGAGCGCCGACGCCGCGCCGGCACCGAGAATGTGCCGGGCATTGTGGGACTGGGCAAAGCCGCCGAGTTGGCGATGAGAAGCCTGGAAGACGGCGCCTGGGACCGCGTGGCCGCGCTGCGCGATCGGCTTGAGACCGGACTTCTGCGCCTGCACGGAACGGGGCTGAATGGAGCCGGGTCGGACGGCAAGCCGGTGGCGCGCGCGGCCAACACAACGAACCTCTGGTTTGACCAGGTGGAGGGTGAGGCCCTGGTGATTG
>JAJXXG010000456.1 GCA_021781255.1 Acidobacteriota bacterium | reverse complement strand
GCTGGTGTTGCTGCCCTCGCGCATCATGATGACCAAGTCATCGCTGAAAATGATGCGCATCCAACCCAAGGTTGACGCCATCAAGAAGCGCTACGTCCATCTCAAGATGAACGACCCCAAGCGCACTGAGATGAACACGGAGATGATGGCGCTCTATAAAACCGAGGGCGTCAATATGTACGGCGGCTGCCTCCCGATGCTGTTGCAGATGCCGCTCTTCTTCGCCTATTACCGCATGCTGCTCAACGCGGTGGAGCTGCGCCAGGCGCACTGGCTCTGGCTTCCTGACCTGTCGCAGCCCGATCCCACGCACATTCTGCCCATCCTCATCATCGTTACCATGTTTCTCACGCAGTACATCACGCCCTCGCCGGGTATGGACCCCGCACAGCGGCGCATGATGGCCTTCATGATGCCGATCATCTTCGGCTTCATGCTCTGGCACTACGCCTCTGGTCTGGCGCTCTACTGGGGCACGAGCAACGTCATCTACCTAGCCATGCAGATCGGCATCAACCGCTCGCATTGGGGCAAGGAGATGCACGCCATCGCCGCGCGCCGCGCCGCCAAGAGGTCCGGCGCTGGCCCCAAGACCATCCAGGGCCGCCGGTAAAGCAGTTGTCAGTGGTCAGTTATCGGTTGTCAGTTGTTGGCCGTCTTCGGTGAACTGTCGGTCACCAAGGATCGAATCCCGATTCTGGAACTGACAACTGGCATCTGACCCCTGATCCCTGTTCCCTGATGCCTGTTCTCTGGTTTATTGTCGATGGGTATGGCCAACCCTGAAAGTTACGTCCCTCATCCGGCGCCCGAGGCGGAAGAAGTCTACCGCCGCTGGATCCGATTTCTGGACGAGGAGTTCCTGCGCCACGGTTCTCCTCAACGCCGCAGCGAAATCGTCCGCGATCAGCTATTCCAGATCTATCTGGGCCGTCCCCACGGCGGCAAGCTCAATCTCGCGCTCACTTCTGAGCTGCCGGGCAACGTGGTCAGCCTTTCGCTCGACCCTGAGAACGTAACCCTGGAGCCAGAGCATTTTGCTGAAGTCGATCGTGAGCGCTATGCGCAGCGCAAACCCCTGCTCTGGTTCTGGAAGATGTTTGACCGCTCGCCAATGGGCCTCAACCACTGGCTGGGCCTGCGCTTCCGCTGCATGTTGGGACGTCACATCTTTGAACGTCTCGGCTCGGGGGTCAAAATCTTTCATGGCGTCGATCTGACTTACGGCTACAACCTATCCATCGGCGACGGCGTTGTTATTAACCAGTACGCGCTGCTCAACGATCGCGGTGGCATCACCATTGGGGATCATGCCGTCCTCGGCTCCTATGCGCGCGTCTTTTCCCACTCCCGCGATCCTGCCCACTACGACAGGGTACGGGTTCAGCACACGGTCATCGGCACGGGAGCGCGTATCGGCAGCCACGCCATCGTACTGGCCGGCCAGAGTGTCGCGCCCGACCAATACCTGGGCAGCGTTCCTACCGATCACGCCTAGTGCGGTTCTTCAACAGGAGGAACGTGAATCGGCATTCTTGTGTAGTATGTTGCTAAGGAAACACCACACACTAAGGCCTCACAGAACATAGCGCTTCGTCTGCAACTCCGGACTGTAAGATTTTTTCTCCTATTTCTGCGGTGTTCGTTCCACACCGCCCATCATGCTTTTCAAGGCCCTCAGCGCGGCTGTCTACGGCATCGACGCCAGCCTCATCGATGTCGAGGTGGACTATAGCGGCGTGGTCTCGAACGAAGACCACTTCCACACCGTGGGTCTGCCTGACGCCGCCGTCCGCGAAAGCCGCGACCGCGTCCGCGCCGCCATCAAAAACTCCGGCTACCTGATTCCGCCCACCTTCATCACCATCAACCTTGCTCCCGCTGATCTGAAGAAAGAAGGTTCAGGCTTCGATCTGCCCATCGCCGTCGGCATTCTGGGCGCCTACGGCGCACTCCGCACCAACGACCTCAGCCGTTTTCTCCTTGTGGGCGAGCTCGGGCTCGACGGCAGTGTCCGCCCCATCCCCGGCATGTTGCCGGTAGCCATCCTGGCCCGCGAGAGAGGCATTCCCAACCTGATCTTGCCCGCCGCCAACGCCGCTGAAGCAGCCGTCGTCGAGGGCGTCAACGTCTATCCGGTCTCTTCACTGCTTGATGTGCTGGATCTGCTCAACACCGCGGTGGTCGGCCAAATCCAGCGCGAGCCCGTCCATGTGGCCACAGAAAAACTACTAGGAGAACTGCAGCACTTCACCGTAGATTTTTGCGACGTCCGTGGCCAGCAGACCGCCAAGCGCGCCCTCGAAGTGGCCGCCGCCGGCAGCCACAACATTCTCATGATCGGCCCGCCCGGATCAGGAAAAACCATGCTGGCCAAGCGCCTACCCTCGATCCTGGCCCCGCTCACCTTCGAGGAAGCCCTCGAAACCACCAAAATTCACTCCGTCTCCGGCGTGCTCGATTCCAGCGCCGGCCTGGTCACGCAGCGGCCCTTCCGCTCGCCCCACCACACCATCTCCGACGCCGGCCTCATCGGCGGCGGCATCGTCCCGCGGCCCGGCGAGGTTTCGCTGGCCCACAATGGCTTGCTCTTCCTCGACGAGCTGCCCGAATTTCCGCGCAACGTGCTCGAAGTCATGCGCCAGCCGCTCGAGGATCACACCGTCACCATCGCGCGCGCCTCCATGTCGCTCAGCTTTCCCGCGCGCTTCATGCTGGCCGCGGCCATGAACCCCTGCCCCTGCGGCTACTTCAACGACAAGTCCCGCGAGTGCATGTGTACTCCGCCCATGATCCAGCGCTACGTGGCCAAAATCTCAGGCCCTTTGCTCGACCGCATCGACATCCACATTGAGGTTCCGGCCGTCCAGTACAAGGAACTGCGCGGCGGTGCGGCCGCCGAGGGCTCCGCTCAAATTCGGACCCGAGTAATGACCGCCCGCGAGCGCCAACGCGCACGCTTCAAAAAGCACGGCGAAAAAATCTACGCCAATGCACAGATGAACACCCCCCAGATCCGCTCCTACTGTGAGCTAGGCGCAGACGCCGAGCGGCTGCTTGAGCGCGCCATGCAGCAGCAGGGGTTTACGGCGCGGGCCCATGATCGCATCCTTAAGGTGGCCCGCACAATCGCCGACCTGGAGGGCGCAGACACGCTCACCGTCGCGCATCTGGCCGAAGCCATCCAATACCGCACCCTCGACCGCAGCTATTGGGCATAACGTGAGACTGCGCTCGCCTTCAAAATCGCCGCTGCAACCAGTGGTGAACGTCCGGCCAGAACTCTGCAGCGCCGTTATAGAGCGCGGTGCCACCAAGATCGATGGCGACGCGCGACATGGTGTCTCTAGGTAACCCAGAAGGTTCGCTCCGTCTGCCGTTAAGCATCTGGCGGCCCAGTCCCGGCCTGGATTTCACTTCGGTTCGGGATTTCCAATCCAGAAATAATATTGATAATAAACATGTTAGAAGACAATATCCCCCAATCTAAGTTTCGTCCATGGATTCGGGCTGCACGCACCGGAAACGGCGTTCCAAATGCTTCGAAATAACTATTGACCCGGGCAAAGGTTGGTTATACCCTCAAATTAGCCATCCATATAGGGCAGGTTGCGCGTTGCGGCCGGGTGTGCCCACCAGCTATTTCCAGCATCATACTTGTGAGCGAGGGCTCTGTTGATGCCTTGGGTGCGCTTGTTGGGTGCTCCGGGAATTGCCAGAAAGGCGCCAGGAGATCCGGTGCGCAAACTGCATATCCTGTACGGCATGGTGTCCGTTTCATAACGTGCGATGGTCCGTGAACATTTTGCACTCAGGGCGTAAGAAGTGCGTCTAAGAGATGGAAGTGGCATTTGGGGATAGCCCTCGATTGTATTGGCTTCCCTCCGTTCTGGCGGTGCTCATCGGCTCCTCCAGGGCAGGCATTTGATAAAGAAGGAGACACGCAATGCGTTCAGATCTTGTTTTTAAGGCACTTTCGCAGGTGACCAATCGCTACCAGCTCTGTCAACTGGCTAGCAAGGCAACCAGGAAGCTTCACAAGCCGAACACTCGGCTGCAGGACACAACCAACGAAGTTTTATGCCGTTTCGAATCGGCCAATCCTGAAGCCCAAGCGTCAGAAGAGGCTTCTACCGCCCACCCAGTGGAAAGGCGCCGCGCGGCCTGACAGCCGCGCTCGCAATCTATAATTGAGGCAGGCAACAGTTTCCAGGCAGTTTCCCGCAGTAAATGGGGCAGATTTCCCGTCATTCTTCAACTCCAGATAAGTTTGGGGAATGATTCAAGGCAGTTTCTTCAAACTCCCGAAGCAGCAACCGTTAAGTGAGCGCAGCCGACAGGGAGCGGCGGTCCGCTGCGGCGGACGCAAGGCAAAAGAGTGCAGAATCTCCAAAGATGGCGTAAGATCGGTTCTCGCCGGCTGTTTTTCTGAGTGCCTATCCGGTTTTTCCTCTGGAGACCTTCCCCCTCCATATTCCTACCGAACAAATCCCGCCTTCGTGCAGGTGAACATGACAATCGCAGAACTCAAAGAAAAAAACATCACGGAACTTAGCCGCATCGCCCGCTCCCTAGAGATTCCGGGCACGAGCGGTCTTCGTAAGCAGGATCTGATCTTCAAGATCCTTCAGGCACAGAGCGAAAAAGAAGGTCACATCTTCGCCGAGGGAGTCCTTGAGATTCTCCCCGACGGCTACGGTTTTCTGCGCTCGCCGGACTACAACTATCTGCCCGGACCGGACGACATCTACGTGTCTCCGTCCCAAATACGCAAGTTCGACCTCAAGACGGGCGACTCGATCAGCGGCAACGTGCGCCCACCCCATGAAGGCGAGAAATATTTTGCACTCGTCAAGATCGAGGCCATCAACTTCGAGTCGCCGGAAGAGACGCGCAATAAGATCCTCTTCGACAACCTCACGCCGCTCTATCCCCAGGAACGCATCAAGATGGAGACGGTGCGCGAGGGTATCAGCGGCCGGGTCATGGACCTGCTGACCCCCGTGGGCAAGGGCCAGCGCGGCCTCATCGTCGCTCCGCCCCGCACCGGCAAGACCATGCTGCTGCAGTCCATCGCCAACTCCGTCACTTCCAATCATCCTGAGGTCGTGCTTATCGTTTTGCTTATTGACGAGCGCCCCGAGGAAGTCACCGACATGCAGCGCTCCGTCAAGGGTGAGGTCATCAGCTCAACATTTGATGAACCGGCTGCGCGCCACGTCCAAGTGGCTGAAATGGTCATCGAGAAGGCCAAGCGACTGGTCGAGCACAAGCGCGACGTGGTCATTCTCCTTGACTCCATCACGCGTCTTGCCCGCGCCTACAACACCATCGTGCCCCCCTCAGGCAAAGTCCTCTCGGGCGGCGTCGACTCCAACGCCCTGCAGCGGCCCAAGCGCTTCTTCGGCGCCGCCCGCAACATTGAAGAAGGCGGCTCGCTCACCATCATCGCCACTGCCCTGGTCGATACCGGCTCCCGGATGGACGAAGTGATCTTTGAGGAATTCAAGGGCACGGGCAACATGGAAATCATCCTCGACCGCAAGCTGGTCGACAAGCGCGTCTTCCCGGCCATCGACATCCAGCGCTCCGGAACCCG
>JAJXXG010000681.1 GCA_021781255.1 Acidobacteriota bacterium | reverse complement strand
GGTGCTATCCGTCAACATGCTTGCGCAGTCCGTGGCGGTTGAAGTTGACGCGTCAAATGTTGTGCCCGTTGTTTCGTAGATGGGTGAGTGGAGTACACCCGGCAATAGGTCGGCTGCGGTGGACAAGGAAGACCATTGGTGCGCTGCATTAAGCCGCTTCATTAGTGAGCCGGTTCAAGCAGGATCGCTCCCGTACGAGAGCATGAGGGCGCGGAGAGCGTGTCGCGTGGGCGCTCTTGAAGTTATCGACCAGTTTTTGATTCGAGCAAGAGAGTCCGAGGCGGCCAATTCTGCTCAGAGTTGCTTCTGTACTGGGATGACATTCACGTCAAGATGCGGCATGTTCATGCAAGTAAAAGAGATTAGCATTGCGATATTAGAGGGTAATTCCCCGCGGCAGGGCAGATATCGACTCATTGGCCGTCCCAGCCGTTGCGCCAGGAGCCACGTGGTTTCCAATGCTGGAAAACTGGGAATGGTTCATGTGTGGCACTGAATAACGGCAAGAGCGCATTACGCGGGTGCTGGCCAGACTACAACAATTTGGGCATTGTCACGGTCCTGCGATTTCACGAGTATTTGAGGGTGGCATTTCCCCCTCCGCTTATATCGACAGGTGCTTTTGGATCAAGCGTTAAGGCGAGGTGAAATGACAGCAGATTGCGGTCTCGGACGAATGACGGAGCTGAGGCTCACAGGGCGGAGCTGTATCTTGAAGGCTCCAATTCGGTTTGAAATGCATCGCTTAGTTGCTGTGCGCGTTTAGACTAAGGATCACGACGGGTTCGGTGAAAATTATCGGTCTCTCGCGGTTGTCGGGTGGCGTATCGGATTGGTATAGATTTTCATTGTCGCACGTCATTGCCAGCAAATCGTCGAAGCCATGGCTCACCAAGCCGGTAACGGTTCTTCTTCATTCCTGGCCATCTGCAGCTTGTAGACTCGGTGGACTGGAGTCTGCCGGAAGTTGCCTCAGATTCAATTGGAGCGAGTATGAAGTTCAATGCAAATGTTCGATTTCGGTTGGGGCTCCTCCCATTCTTCCTTGCAGTTCCTTTGCTGGGGCAGAATCCTCCAGGGGCAGCAGCAAGTGAACAGACCGCGAAAAATGACGTGCAAGCCGCTCAGGCAAAGTCGGGGAATCAGGGAGATACGGCTAAAAATCAGAGGAGTTACATAATTGGCCGAGACGATGTGCTTGCCATCAGTGTTTGGAAGGAGCCCGACCTGACGCGTTCGGCCCAAGTCCGGTCAGATGGCAAGATATCGCTTCCCCTAGTTGGCGAAATGGACGCGGCAGGGCTGACGCCCGTCCAAATGGAACTAGAACTGACCAAGAAGCTGCGGACTTACATGACTGATCCCGAGGTGGCTGTCATCGTTGAACAGATGAACAGTAAGAAGTTCAACATCCTTGGAGAAGTTACGAAGCCGGGGTCATATCAATTGACAGGCGCAAGCACGGTGATGGATGCAATTGCGATGGCTGGAGGGTTCAGGGACTTTGCCAAAAGAAAGGACGTGTACGTTCTGCGGCAGAATGCAGACGGCAGCCAATCACGGCTTCCTTTTAACTATAAGGAATTTGTCAAAGGTAAAAAACCCGCGCAGAACATCAAGCTGGAGCCGCACGACACCGTCATCGTGCCCTGAGAACAGTCAATGATCAAATTAGTGTGTTTGAGTCTTGCACTCTTGTTTATCCCATCAGCCTGGTCGCAGGTGGAACCCAGCGCCACCGGCGGAGAGGTGCCGACGAGCCAGAGCGACCAGATGGCGATTCCGCCGCCGATCAGCGTCACGCCGTATCCGACCGAGGTCGGATCCGAGGCGCGGGAAAATTACTGGTCGGGAGGCGTCATTTTTACATCAGCATACAACGATAACGTATTGCCCGGATACACCCCAGTGCCTATAAGCGACTACACCTACTTCATCTGGCCGACCTTTTCCGTGCGTCAGCAGACACCACGACGTACATTATCAGCCACCTACGCACCGGGCTTCGAGTTCTATCAGAAGACGACCGCCCTTAACGCGGTAAATCAAAATGCGGAAGGGAGCTTTCAATATCGTATAAGTCACCGTGCAACATTCAATCTGCACGATTCGTTCCAGCAAAATTCAAATGTATTTGACCAGCCTTTCGTATTCTCTGGAGTCGTTTCAGGGACTGTTCAAGGTCCATCGAGTTTTGTAATTGTGCCTTATGCAAGCCAACTTGCGAATACCTTGGCGGGTGAGTTGAGCTATCAATTTGGGTTGAATGGGATGATTGGCTTTGGTGGGAATCACTCGTTGTTGAATTATCCGACTCTTTCTCAGGTCCCCGGCCTTTTTAACTCGACATCGGAAGGTGGGATGATGTTCTACAATCGCCGCTTGTCCGGTTCCCGATATGCAGGCGCTATCTATCAATACTCCCGTATCACTACGAGTCCAACAAGCTCCACAACGCAGACGCATCTTCTCTCACTTTTCTACACCTTTTATTTGCATCGGAATCTGACAGCCTCCGTTGCAGCCGGCGCTCAGCGTTATCAGTTCGAGCAAACGTCTGTTCCCCAGTTCAACGGGTGGTCTCCTGAGGTTGCAGCAAGTATGGGCTGGCAGGGAAGGCGCCTGAATTTTGCGGTTGACTATTCTCGTTCTGTGAGTGCTGGTGGAGGGTTGCTCGGAGTCTACAATTCAAACAGTGCGAATGGGCATGTGGTGTGGCAAGCCAGTCAGAATTGGACTTTGAATCTCCAAGGGAGCTACCTGATTGTCAAGAATGCTACGCCCCTTTCTGAGTCATCCTATGCTGGTGGGCATTCCGTAATGGGAGACGCTTCTGTAGCGCGTCGCATTGGGGATCGGATCACTGTGCAAGCAGGATATGATCGACTGCACCAGAGTTATAGCGGGGTAGCGCTTGTGAACAGCGCCCCTGACAGCAATCGAGGGTTTGTCTCAATTTCGTATCAATTCAAGCGTTCAATTGGAAGATGATCATGGCAGAAATACTTGAAGAGCAGAATCCGGAGCGCATCGATCTTAATCGATACTTTGATTTGGTTCGCCGGCGCCATCTTCACTTTCTCATCCCGTTACTTGCGGGTTGGCTCGTTGTGTGGGGAGCGAGTTGGCTTGTGAAGCCGCTGTATAAATCGAGCACGCTGATTCTCGTTGAGCAGCCGACGATGCCCAAGAACTATGTGGAGCCCAACGTCAGCGACAATTTGCAGGACCGCCTCCAAAGCATCACACAACAGATTCTCAGCCGAACCCGCCTGCTTCTGATAATCAACAAGCTAAACCTCTATAGCGGGCCGGGAAAAGTTCTCACAGTCGACGAAAAAGTCGACCGCATGAGGAAGGACATTGACGTTGAACTCGTAAAAGATGCGCGCAACGACGAGATCACGGCCTTCAGGATATTCTATTCAGCGCCTGATCCGCATGTGGCGCAGACCGTGACGCGGGATCTGACAGATCTCTTTGTGAACGAGAATTTGCGTGTGAGACGGGAGCAGTCCGAGAACACGACAAAGTTTATTGAGGACCAACTGGAGTCTGCACGGGCCAGCCTGTCTGAACAAGAAATTAAAGTTCGCCAGTTCCAGGGCGCGCATGAGGGGGCATTGCCGACACAGCAAGCGAGCAACCTGCAGATTCTCAGCGGGCTGCAGGCTCAGCTTCAAAGTGAACAAAACGCATTGAATACCGCAAGGCAGCAGAGGGTATATCTTCAGGCCCTCCTGGAACAGAGTTCCCGGGAGCGCGGGTCAGCTCGCGGGTCAGAAGTGGCCCCTGAAGGGTTAGCGGCAGTTGATACGCAGTTGAGTAAGCTGAGGGCGCAGCTCGCGGACTTGCGGTCGCGGTATACGGATCGCTACCCGGATGTTCAGAGCGTGAGGCAACAAATCGCCGAAACGGAACTAACGAGGCAGAAGCTGCTTTCGGAATCCACGGTAAAGAACACCGGCACCCAGGGTGTGGCGAATGGAGGAGTGACTGACGATGCCGTGGGGTTGCCGGCGAGCCGCTCCGCGATGGAATTGCAAGGTCAAGTACAAGCAAATAGGCTCGAAATTGCGAACCGGGAACGTTCAATCGAGCAGCTTAAGGCGAGGATAGGCGAGTATCAAGCGCGACTCAATGCCCAGCCTGCCACTGAGCAGGAACTTGCTGACTTGACCCGAGGATACGATCAATCGAAGGCCAATTACGATGACTTGTTGAAGAAGAAGAATGAATCTGCGATGGCGACAAGCATGGAGCAGATGCAACAAGGGGAACGATTCACAATGCTTGACCCGCCCAGCCTGCCAACAAAGCCAGACTCTCCCAATCGGATAAAGTCCTGTGGCATTGGGCTGGCCCTTGGAATGGGTTTGGGGATTCTGGTCGCTGGCGCCTTTGAGTACTTCGACGATCGGCTTTATAGTGAGAATGAAATCAAGAATCTGCTGACCTTTGGCGTTATCTCAGAGATCCCGGAGGTGACCGGCACCGCTGATGACGCGAAGAACAAACGCAAGATGGCACTTGGCTGGGCGACGGCTGTAGTCATCGTTTGTACAATTCTCGCTGGTTCTGCTTTCAGCATCCTACATCAGTAAAGGCCAAGCCTGAAATGTACAAATCTTTTTTCCATCTCACGCGAAGCCCGTTTGATCTAACACCGGACCCAACGTCGTTTGTTCCGACGACCCGGCACAACGAGGCGATTGCCGCTTTGTACTACGGAGTTCGTCGACACAAAGGATTTGTAGTTGTCACCGGCGAGGTGGGGACAGGAAAAACACTTGTTCTTCGTTGCTTGCTGCAATTGTTGAAGGAGAGCAAGGATGTTGCCTATGCATATGTCTTCCATAGCAAACTCGGGCCTACGGAATTTTTGCAATACATTCTCGCGGACTTTGGGCTGCAGACCTCTGGCAAAAACAAAGGCGAATTGCTGTTCGACCTTGGGAAGTATCTGACCAGTCGGAGTGCCAGGCAGATGACAACGGTGCTCATTGTGGATGAAGCACACCACCTGTCTGAGGAGTTGCTTGAAGAGGTTCGGCTGCTTTCCAACTTGGAAACCACGAACGATAAGCTGCTTCAAATAATACTAGTTGGCCAGCCAGAGCTGGATGCAAAGCTCGATTCTTACGAACTAAGACAATTGAAGCAAAGAATTGCCTTACGTACGCATCTTCAGGCACTCAGCACAGAAGAGACAAAGAACTATATTGAGCAGCGGTTGCGGATTGCCGGTGCAATTGATAACGCTGAGAATCTCTTCTCTGTTGCCGCAGTTGAAGCTGTTCAGCAATATTCAAGGGGATTGCCTCGTCTGATTAACACGATATGTGAGAATGCATTGATCACTGCTTTCGCCAGGCAGCAAGTAATTGTAACCCCGGATATTATTGACGAAGTCGCTTGCGAGTTTCGGCTCGATGTCTTTCCAGCAGCAGAAGAAGAGAAAGAAGTGACGGCGTAGACGATTGGCGCTTGCGAGCGTGGAGATCATGAGAAGGCGATCAAACTAGATCGCGACATTCTCAATTGACTTTACTTGCTGAGTGCTGCTGAGGGCGATGGGGGAGAGAACGACATGAGCCAGATATTT
>JAJXXG010000472.1 GCA_021781255.1 Acidobacteriota bacterium | reverse complement strand
TGTGACTACGACTGTCCTCAACCCCACCTCCAGCGGTAACGAAACTGGTTCTTCCCCAACGCAGAAGCGGGTTCTGCTGCTCAAGCCGCGCGGCTTTTGCGCCGGTGTGGTGCGCGCCATCGACATCGTGAAGATCGCCCTTGAAACCTTTGGCGCGCCCATCTACGTTCGCCGCGAGATCGTCCATAATCGCTATGTCGTCAATGAGTTGGCAGAGAAGGGCGCCATCTTCGTCCACGAAATCGAAGAGGTCCCGGACGGTCAGCGCGTCATCTATTCTGCCCACGGAGTCTCGCCCGCCGTTCGCGAAGCCAGCAAGGCGCGCCACCTCAAGGTGATCGACGCCACCTGCCCCCTCGTCACCAAGGTGCACATTGAGGCCGTCAAGTTTGCCAAGCAGGGCTACTCGCTCGTCCTCATCGGCCACCGCGACCACGACGAGATCGAGGGCACCCTTGGCGAGGCACCCCAGGTAACGCAAGTCGTTTCGAATGTGGCAGAAGTGGAAGCTCTCCAGGTTCCGGACCCGGATCGCGTGGCCTACCTTACCCAGACCACCCTCAGCCTGGACGAAGCGCGCGACATCATTCACGCCCTCAAGGTCAAGTTTCCGAACATCGCCGGCCCGCATTCGCAGGACATCTGCTACGCCACGGAGAATCGCCAGGTGGCGGTGCGTAACGTGGCCCACAGCGCGGAACTCGTGCTGGTCGTCGGTTCCACCAATAGCTCCAACTCCAACCGCCTGGTTGAAGTCTCCCGCAATCTCGGAACCGTTGGCTATCTCATTGATAATTCGCAGGCTATCAATCCTGAATGGCTCAAGGGCATCAATACCGTGGCGGTGACTGCGGGCGCTTCTGCTCCAGAAATTCTGGTGGAGGGCGTGGTGAATTACCTGCGTCAAAATGGCTTTTCCGGCGTCGAAGAAGTAGAGGTCATGCCGGAGAATGTCCGCTTTGGCCTTCCGCCCGAGATTGTTCAGGCCATCGGCGGGGCGGGGGATTCCGAGCCAATCCCGGTGCAGTAGGGCAGAGTTGCGGTTCCCGGCGGCATGGCTGCCCTCTGGAGCCTGAGGTACACACACAAATTGAATCACTTGTGCTTTCCCGGCGATCAGGTACAGTAAGGGCGGCTGCAGTGTGCGCTGTCCGTCGCCGGGCATTTATGGTTTTTACACAATCTGAGGCATTCTGAATCGCATGAGCGTACAGCAGGGGAAGACGGTATCGACAGCGCCGAAATTTGGACGGATCGATGCCGATATGGCAGACGTCGAGTCGGCGATTCTCCGCTCCCGGGAGTATCTGCTCTCCCAGCAACATCCTGAAGGCTACTGGTGCGGCGAGCTTGAGGCCGACTCCATGCTGGAGGCGGATTACATCTTCCTGCACACGCTGCTTGAGAGCGGCGATCCCGGCCGTCTGAAGCGCGCATTTACTGAGATGATGCGCTACCAGAACGAGGATGGCAGCTGGAGCATCTATCCCGGCGGCCCCGGCAACATCTCCCTCTCTGTAAAGTGCTATTTCTCGGCCAAGTTGATGGGTCTCGCCGCGGATGATCCGCGCCTCGCAAAGTCGCGCGCGTGGATTCTGGCGCACGGCGGCGTTGTGGAGTGCAACACCTTCACCAAGATGTATCTCTGCGCTCTGGGCCAGTACGACTACGACGCCGTCCCGGCCATTCCGCCTGAGATTGTTCTTTTCCCCAAGTGGTTCTATTTCAACATTTACGAGATCTCGTCCTGGTCGCGATCGATTCTTGTGCCGCTGGCCATCATCTACGCCAAGAAGCCCTTCAAGAAGATTCCGCCGGAGCAGGCAATTGACGAGCTTTTCGTGGGCGGCCGCGCCAACTCCAATCTTCGTCTGCGTCTCAATCGCAAGTCGCTGTTCTCGTGGCGCAACTTCTTTATCGTTGTGGATCGCACGATGCACCTGGCGGAAGCCGTGCATATCCGCCCCTTGCGCAAGCTGGCCCTCAAGTATGCCGAGAAGTGGATGCTTGAGCGCTTTGAGATGACCGACGGCCTTGGCGCCATCTATCCCGCCATGCTCAACGCCATCATCGCGTTGCGCTGCCTCGGCTACTCTGAGGATGATCCGCAGGTCATTCGCGCACGCGACGAGTTCGAAAAGCTCGGCATCGAGCAGGAGGCCACGCCGGAGGTGCCCGAGCCGACCTTCCGCATGCAGCCTTGCGTCTCTCCCGTCTGGGACACCGCGCAGGTCGTCTATGCGCTAGGCGAGGCAGGCGTTCCCCGCAACGATCCCCGCATGATCAAGGCTGCCGACTGGCTGCTCTCCAAGGAAGTGCGCCACAAGGGCGACTGGGCCGTCAAGGTGCCCGGAACCGAGCCTGGCGGCTGGTACTTCGAGTTCAACAACGAGTTCTACCCGGACACAGATGACACCGCGCAGGTCCTCCTCGCCCTCAACAAGGTCGACAATCCGCGCGAGCGCTACCAGTATGAGGTGACGCAGCGGGCCATCGACTGGGAGTTTGCCATGCAGTGCCGCAATGGCGGCTGGGGCAGCTTCGACAAAGACAATACCAAGATGATCTTCCAGTACATCCCGTTCGCGGATCACAACGCCATGCTCGATCCGCCAACCGTAGACATTACTGGACGTATTCTTGAAATGCTGGCCAACTTCGGCTTCACCCGCGACGACAAGCGTGTCGCCAGGGCCATCAAGTTCATCTTCTCAGAGCAGGAGCCGGACGGAAGCTGGTTCGGCCGCTGGGGAGTCAACTACATCTACGGAACCTTCCTCGTCCTGCGTGGGCTTGAGGCCATCGGCGTCGACCATCTTGAGCCGCAGGTGCAGCAGGCCGCCGAGTGGATTCGCATGGTGCAGAATCCCGACGGCGGATGGGGAGAAACCTGCGGCAGTTACGATGATCCCAATACGCGTGGGGTCGGTCCCAGTACGCCGTCGCAAACGGCCTGGGCGCTGCTCGGCCTTCTCGCGGCGGGCGATGACCGTTCCGACTCCATCGCCAAGGGAATTCGCTGGCTGCTCACATATCAGAACGCAGAGGGCGGCTGGGATGAATCCACCGGCACCGGCGTTACCCGTCAGGCCATCTATACGGGAACCGGTTTTCCGCGCGTGTTTTACCTTGCCTATCACATGTATCGCCATTACTTCCCGCTGCTGGCGCTCACCACGTACAAGCGGGCCATGGAGCGCGCTGCCTAGTGCCGAAGACTGTGCGCGCAGCGGGCACCGCCCGCAATCGGCACAACGTAAGAACGCGTTGCGGCAGCCCATGCGTTGACGCAACTTTGCAGGGAATTTTGACTCACCGCAGTATCCTGATAAGAACAGGAATGCTGCGCCGGAGGATTGACTGATATATGGCTGTTCCGATCTCCCAGATGTGGACGGTTGCCACCTACGTGCTGAAGAAGCGCCTTGCCGGCAACAAGCGCTACCCGCTTGTGCTCATGCTTGAGCCGCTCTTCCGCTGCAATCTTGCCTGCGCCGGTTGCGGCAAGGTGCAGTATCCGCCGCACGTGCTCAAGCGGATGCTTACCCCTGAGGAGTGCTTCGCGGCCGTCGAGGAGTGTGGTGCGCCCATGGTCTCCATCCCCGGTGGCGAGCCGCTGCTCCACCCGCAGATCGTCGAGATCGTCAACGGACTCATCGCGCGCAAAAAGTACATCTACCTCTGTACCAACGCGCTCGAGCTCAAGCGCCGCCTGCCGGAGTTCAAGCCCTCCAAGTACCTCACCTTCTCCGTGCATCTCGACGGCCAGCGCGAGCACCACGACTTCTCCGTCTGCCGCGAGGGCGGCTACGACCTTGCCGTTGAGGGCATCAAGGAAGCGGTTAAGCGCGGCTTCCGCGTCACCACCAACGCCACGTTCTTTGATGGCACTGACCCGAACGGCGTCCGGGCTTTCTTTGATGAAGTCATGGATATGGGCGTCGAGGGCGTCGTGCTTTCGCCCGGCTACAGCTATGAGAAGGCGCCCGACCAGAATCGCTTTCTCGGCCGTGCCCGAGTGCGCCGTCTCTTCCGCGCCATCCTCTCCAACCGCAAGCCAAACTGGAAGTTCAACATGTCGCCCCTCTTCCTCGAGTTCCTCATGGGCGACCGCAAGTACGAGTGCACCCCCTGGGGCTCGCCCGCCTACAACATCTTCGGCTGGCAGCGTCCCTGCTACCTGCTGCAGGACGGCTACGCGGAGAGCTTCAAGGAGCTGCTCGAAACCACCCAGTGGGAAGAGTACGGCACAGCCAGCGGCAATCCCAAGTGCGCCAACTGCATGGTCAGTTGCGGCTATGAGCCCACGGCTGTCATGGACGGCTTCGGTTCGCTCTCCGGCTTCTGGGCCATGGTGCGCGGCACCTTCAGCAAGTACAAGGATACGCATGCGCTCAAGCTGCTCAACGAGCCTGTTCCGCACGGCCCGGCTTCGCTCGTCCAGATTGAAAACTCATCCCGCACCCTTGAGGAGACCAACGCATGACCGCGGAAGTGGCCAAGTACACACTCGAGCAGGTCGAAGCGCTGGAACTCGCGCCGGGCTCTGAACACGAAAAGCTGGAGGGCTGGGTGCCCCAGATGGCCAGCGACGAGGACGTCCGCCTGGCCCTTGAAAAGGCCTTTGACTATCGCGGCGATGTTACCCTCACGCTCAAGAGCGGCGAGCGCATGGAGGCGTACATCTTCAACCGCCACACCGGCTCTACCCTCGCTGACTCCTACCTGCAGTTCTTCGTGGCCAACGTGGACGGAAAACGCAGGGTGACCTACGACCGGATTGCCCGCCTTGAGTTCACCGGCAAGGACCGCGCCGCCGGAAAGCACTGGGAGGACTGGGTCCGGAGCTACAACGAGAAAAAAGCCGCTGGCGAAAAGAACATCGCACTGCACCCGGATGCGCTGGAGTAGAAAGGGAGCGGAGTCAGCGGATCTTCCGCGCTTCCCGGGTGCCGTTGCCGTGCACTGTCTTCGTCATTCTTCTTTTGAGCCCTGTCTGCTTCCACAACTCGCGATCCACCGTTGACTCCGCTTGTCTATGAAAGTCTTTCTTACCGGCGCCACAGGATTCGTTGGATATCACGTTGCCAGGGCCCTTGCCGCCGAGGGCGCGAATCTCGTCATGCTGGCCCGCAAAACCAGCAACCTCAAAAATCTTGAAGGCATCCCCGGCGAAACCGTCGTCGGCGATCTCGCGCATCCTGAGTCCTTCGCACCCGCCCTTCGCGGCTGCGATGCCGTCATGCATGTAGCCGCCGACTACCGCCTCTGGATTCGCGATCCCATGTCGATGTATCACGTCAACGTCGACGGAACCCGCGATCTGTTGCGCCTAGCGCGAGAGGCGGGGGTACCTCGCTTCGTCTACACCTCCAGCGTTGCCACCATGCACTTCCGTACCGACGGCATCGTCATCAATGAGGACACGCCCGTCTCCCTCGACGACATGGTGGGCCATTACAAGCGCTCCAAGTTCCTCGCCGAGCAGCATGCCATCGCCGCTGCGCAGGACGGCCAGCAGGTCATCATCCTCAATCCCACCACGCCCATCGGCCCCAACGACTGGAAGCCCACGCCCACCGGCCGCATCTTCGTCGACTTTCTCAACGG
>JAJXXG010001138.1 GCA_021781255.1 Acidobacteriota bacterium | reverse complement strand
GTTGGAGGTAAGTTACGTCGCAGCTCGCGGGTATGACACGACATACGCGGACCAACTCGACAACATCAGCGCCACGGCGCAGGCTGCTTGCGATCCTGAGCGTGGCGGCATGGAATTGAACTGCACCAGCGGCGCCAGCACCGGAACCGTGGGTTACATTGCCAATCCATTCAAGGGACTCGCGCCGTTTTCGGCCTCGGGAAACTACTACAACGCGGCTACAATCCAGCGCATCAACTTCACGCGCCCATATCCTATCTTCACTGGCGTGGCCGAGAGCAATCTGACCGGCGGCAAATACTGGTACAACGGCCTTGAAGTGACGTACGATCATCGGACGTCCTTTGGCCTGACGCTCCACGGCACATACACCTATTCGAAAGCGATGTCTGCCAGCGGATACGTCGATACGATCAACCGTGTCGCGTCGCGAACGATCGCGGGCACAGATAACCCGCACCGGGTCACAATCTCAGGCATCTATTTACTGCCGTTTGCCCGCGGCCGCGGTTTCTTTCCTCATATGAATCGCTACGTTGATTTCCTGGTGGGCGGCTGGCAGACTGCGTCAATCTTCACTTTTCAGTCCGGATTTCCGTTCAATATAGGAGGATACGAAATCAATCGCACCGCCAACAATGGATACATCCTGCCGCGCAAACGGTTCTGGCCGGGGCAAACCAATCCATACTGGGCCGGCAAATACGCCTCGCCAAACTCTTACGTTCAGGCATTCAAACCGTGCGTGGGTACGCGCGATCCTAATTCTGGCGTTGTAACCCTGGAGGCATATTCGGTGGCCGCAGGGTGCCAGGCGGCAAACTTTATCCAATTGCTGGGCGGCTACAGTGTGACACCCAACATCGTATATTCCGGTATACGCCTTCAGCACATTGTGGACGATGACGCCAACGTCAGCAAGAACTTTAAAATCCACGACAGCCTGGTCTTTCAGTTGCGGATGGATGCGTTCAATGTGATGAACCACGTGATTCAAAACTCCTCGGGCTACGACACAAGTGTTGGAGATCAGAACTTCGGCACCTATCAGATGGGTACCGCCGGCGGAGGAAACTACTATAACCGCCAGATCCAGCTGAGCGGGCACCTCACCTGGTAGCCACGGCGCACCACAACTGCCGCGGGCCGGAGCTTCTTGAGTCGCCGGCCCGCGGCTTTTGTTTCAGCGTAGCGGGTGCAAGTAACATGAATTCGTCGCCAGCCTGCAAATCGGCGAAGGGGGAAATGCAATGAAGTTGACGCGACGTGCTATCGCGAAGGGACTCGCGGCCGGAACCGCGGCAGGGTTCTCGGGCCTGCTAAGCGCCGAGAGCGCGATGCTTGAACAATCGTCTCCGAATGCAGAAGGATCTTCCCAGGAGCTGGCTTGGACACAAGTGTTCCCTGGCGTATGGCGAGCGCGGCTGGGTACGCCGGAGCGTTTAACGCCGGTGTCGAAGCGTCTGGTGCCTCCGCAAACGGAGGCGTTCGCAAAGCTGCCCCAGGTCGATGCTGCCCCACTGCCTGCGATTCGCGGCCAGCGTACCGTGCGTGGTTTTACGGTTCAGTTGCCGCTGCGTCCCAATGAACACATCTACGGATTGGGCCTGCAATTTCTATCGTTCGACCAGCGCGGCAAGAAGAAGGTTGCGCGGGTGAACGCCGATCCGAAGTTAGACACGGGCGATTCCCATGCGCCGGTTCCCTTTTATGTGACTACAGAAGGCATCGGGGTGCTGATCGACACGGCGAGGTACGCGAGCTTCTACTTTGGCGATGCGCGGCCGAAGCCGGTCCACGCGGTCGAAAGCGCAGAGAATGTTAATCCCGATCCCAATTACACGCACAATCTTCAAGATAGCGACGCGGGCCAGGTGGTCGTGGAGGTGCCGCATGCAGCGGGCGTGGATGTGTACCTGTTTGGCGGCCCGAAGACGATTGACGCGGTGCGGCGCTACAACGTGTTCTCGGGCGGCGGACCGGTCCCTCCCGATTGGGGTCTTGGCTTCTGGTATCGCATGGACGCTCGTGCCACCCAGCAGACCGCAATGGCGCTGGCGCAGGAATTTCGCAACCGCAACATTCCCTGCGACGTGCTCGGGCTTGAGCCCGGATGGCAGACCCATGCGTACTCGTGCACGTTCGTTTGGAACACGGACCGCTTTCCCGATCCGGCGAGCTTTGTACGCACCGCCGGAGCGATGCATTACAAAGTGAACTTGTGGGAGCACGCATTCACGCATCCCGCATCGCCGCTGTTTCCCGCGATCGAGCCGCAGTCCGGCAATTTCGGAGTATGGGGTGGGTTGGTGCCCGATTTTGCCGGTGAGCCTGCGCGCGCTGCGTTCAGCGAATATCACGGCAAGACCTTTATCGATGCCGGCGTAAGCGGGTTCAAGCTCGACGAGTGCGATAACTCCGATTTCACCGGCGGCTGGTCGTTTCCGGAGTGCAGCACATTTCCTTCGGGCGCCGATGGCGAGCAGATGCATTCGCTCTTCGGCCTTCGCTACCAGATGGCGATCTGGAACGCATTCCGCAAGCGCGGCCAGGCCACCTACAATCTCGTCCGCTCCAGCGGCGCGCTGGCTACGCCATATCCCTTCGTACTTTACAGCGACCTGTATAACCATCGCGATTACATCCGCGCGCTGGTGAACTCGGGCTTCAGCGGATTGCTGTGGTGCCCTGAGGTACGTGACGCGGTGAGCGAAGAAGATCTGATTCGCCGCTTGCAGAGTGTGGTGTTTTCCCCGCTGGCCATGGTCAACGGCTGGTACATCAAGAATCCGCCGTGGAAGCAACTCAACCGCAAGCTGAACAATGCCGATCAACTGCTGGACGGATGGCAAGGGCTGGAAGCGCGTTGCCGCGAGATCATCGGCTGGCGCATGCAGATGGCGCCGTACTTGCAGACTGCATTTCAGCGGTACGCGGAAGACGGAACGCCGCCCTTCCGTGCGCTGGTGCTCGATGCGCCCGGCGACAAGCGGCTCTATACCGTCGACGATCAATATATGATGGGCGACCGCATGATGGTGGCGCCGCTTTTTGCCGGAGAGCCGTCACGAAAGGTCGTACTTCCTGAAGGCGATTGGCATGATTTCTGGACCGGAGAGGCGTTGAACGGTGGCACGGAGCTCACAGTATCCGGGTCGGCTGAAAAAATTCCCGTCTATGTGAAAGGCGGCAGCATTGTGCCGTGGTCCGATGTCGGACTCTTTGCTGGCGCGCCGGAGACGCGGCGCGTGACTGCGCGCGTCTATGGAGACGGCTCGATGCCATTTACACTGGCATGCGGAAGGCAGACACTGCGTCTTTCCTGGAGTAAAGGGAAGGGAATTGCGGAGGGTTCTGCCGACTATCACGTGTATGCGTGGCAGAGGATTGGAGCGTCGCAAAGGTAACAAATGAGGTGAGCAGGCAATGTGGAAGGTGATTCATCGGGATGAAAAATTGCCGAAGAGACTCTTGCAAAGGATGACTTTTGCCGTACTGTTTCTGGCCGCGGGAAACTTGCTCGCGGCCGCAGGCGTGATCAGGCCCGGGGATCCATGGTTCGACAACCACGGGCAGCGCATCCAGGCGCACGGCGGCGGTATTACGGCATGGAAAGGCACGTACTACTGGTTTGGCGAAGATCGAACTCCGTCGAACGACCGCGAAAAGCGGTACGTTGCCTGCTATTCTTCGCGCGATCTCGTCCACTGGAAATCCCGTGGCCGTGTGCTCGCCCTTGCCGATCCTGAACACCTCGGCCCGAACTGGGTGCTGGAGAGGCCAAAGGTGTTTGTCAATTTGCAAACAAAGAAGTTCGTCATGTACGCGCATCTTGACGACGCACGCTATAAATTCGCGCGAGTGATGGTGGCCATCAGTGATCACATCGACGGGCCATACACATACGTAAAAAGCTTCAGGCCCCTGGGCGAGGAGAGCCGCGACATCGGCCAGTTTGTTGATGACGACGGTTCGGCGTACCTGATTTTTGAGTCGCGACCGACCCATGGTTTTTTCATCGCCCGCCTGGTTGGTGATTACATGAGCGTTGAGAAGACATGTTTTATTCGGATGCCACTTGAGGGCGGCGCGTTCGTCCACTATGGAGGTCTTTACTATGTGGTGGGATCGCATATGACAGGGTGGCGTCCGAATCCCAACGTCTATGCGACTGCATCAACGCTTACGGGCCCGTGGAGTGACTTTCGCGACCTTGCTCCACCTGAGGCCAACAACTACGGCTCGCAGTCGACAATGATTTTGAAGGTCAGCGGCTCAAAAGCAATAGCCGTCATTTTCATGGGCGACCAGTGGCGTCCAAAGCAGCTTTGGGACTCTCGCTACCTTTGGGTCCCGATCGAAATGGGCCAGGGCTCAATGCACCTGCCGCAGCCCCAGCCATGGAAATTCAACGCAAAAACGGGCCAATGGGCGGTCGAGACGGCAACGCACTAGACGCAGGATGACAGTGCGTTGAGGTTGCGAACTTTAGAGACACCACACTAACGAAAAGGGTTCTTATGCTTCGGAAGGAATGCCTGAAGGCACCGACCGCAACAAAATTATCGATACCTGACACCCATGTAGTGGCAAAAAAGCAGATGCGTGGCGGGAGGCGGCTGTATCGCTTGAAATATCTATGGTTTACGATGGTCGGGGCGGAGGGGTTCGATCCCTTAGCCCTCTGCTCCCAAAGCAGGTCAAGCGATTTATTAAAGCCTGTTGAAATGTGGAAGAAATACCTGACTTCGATTGAACAGTATGGCGCATATCAATCTGCCTCTGTTGATCTTTGCGGATCGCTTGTGCTTTGACAGCTACAAAATTGACGACAGTCGAAATTCTGGATTCGTGTAGAATCTGGTCAGATAGTCAGTTCTTTTATGGAGCCGTATAATGCCGTCCTCTTTGGCGCGACATACAAAACGCCCAGGCGCATCCGCCCCGGCGATCACCAGCATGGAACGGTGGAAGCTCGAAGATGCCAAAGCACGGCTGAGCGAAGTGGTGCGGCTGGCCGGAACTGCAGGGCCGCAACTGGTGACGATCCGAGGCCGCGAAGCTGCGGTGATTGTGACTCCTGAAGAGTACAAGCGTCTTCTGCCCAAAAAACAGAAGGGCGAATTGCCTCTTGCCCGCTTTCTCAGGAGCCTTGGCCTAGCTGCTCTGAACATTGACCGTGAGATCGACCGAGGAAGGGATATCGACCTGTGAACGGCTGGTTGCTCGATACGAATGTGATCTCAGAAATGAGCGGAGCCAGACCCGATTCTAAAGTTGCCAGGTGGTTCAAATCTCAGCCCGAGCAGGCGCTGTTCCTCAGCATTCTCACCATCGCCGAGTATCAGAAGGGCATCGAACATTTGCCTATCGGCGACAAGCAGCGTCCGCGCTTGCAGCGTGCTGTGATGGCGCTCGAAAGCCGCTTTTCTGGGCGGCTTCTTTCGGTTTCTGATCAGATCGTGCTTCGCTGGGGCGCAATAAGTGGAGAAGTGAAGCGTCTCACCCGGCACTCGCCCTCGGTCATCGATACCCTGCTCGCCGCCACTGCAATTGAGCACGGCCTCTACCTTGCAACCCGCAATGTCGTCGATGTGGCGAACAGCGGCGCGGCAATTTTCA
>JAJXXG010000124.1 GCA_021781255.1 Acidobacteriota bacterium | reverse complement strand
CTTTGCGCTGGAGCAGTCCATCGACGATCTGGCCGAGCGCCTGAACATGGACCCGATTGATCTCCGCGATCGCATCGACGAGAACCCCGTTCGCCGCGTGCAGCGACAGATCATTCGCGAGAGCGCTCTTTGGAAGTCCCGCAATGCGCGTCCCAATGCGGACCCCGGCCCCATCAAGCGCGGCATCGGACTCTCGCAGTCCATCTGGTACCGCCATATCACCATGAGTTCCGCCGCTGAGGTTCGCGTCCACAAGGACGGCTCCGTGGAAGTGCTCTCGGCCGTGCAGGACATCGGCAGCGGCATCAAGACGGTTCTGGCGCAGATCCTCGCCGAGCAGTTCGGCGTGCCGCCGGCCAAGATAACCGTCAAGGTGGGCGACACCAACTACCCCGTCGGTCCCAACTCCGGCGGCAGCGTCACCACGCTTTCCCTCACACCCGCCGTGCGCGACGCCGCATGGCAGGCCGCGCAGAAGTTCCTCGCAAGCATCGCACCCGCCCTGGGCACAAAGGCCTCTGACCTGAGCCTGACCGGCGGCATGGTCCACAGCGCATCGGGCAAGTTCCAGCCCATCCCCTTCCGCTCGGCTGCCGCCAAAATGAATACGGAAGAGGTCTCTGCGCAGGCCCGGCGCATCCCCGACTACGATCCATCCAAGTACGAAACCTACGGCGGCGTAGACATCGCCGAGGTGGCCGTGGACACGGAAACCGGGCGCATCCACGTCAAGCATGTGCTCGCCGTGCACGATTGCGGCCGTCCCATGAATCCCACCCAGGTGATCAGCCAGATTAACGGCGGCGTCATTCAGGGCATCTCCTACACCCTGTTCGAACACCGGCTGCTCGACCCCAACTACGGGCTGATGGTCAATCCCAATCTGGATAAGTACAAGATCGCCGGTGCGTATGAGGTGCCGAAGATCGAGGTGCAGCTCATCGAGTCGTACATCGGTCAAAGCTCCACGGATGCCTCCGGCATTGGAGAAGCCGCCGGCATCATCTCCGCTGGAGCCGCCATCGGCAACGCCGTCTACAACGCCACCGGGGTCCGCATTCGCCAGCTGCCCATGACGCCCGCTGTCGTCCTTGCAGCGCTCAACCAGCCACAACCGTTGATGGAGTCCCTATGAATTCCTTCAGTCTTGCAGATTGCACCACCGTCGAGGCAGCTCTCTCGCAGCTCAAGGACGGCGCTGTCGTCAAAGCGGGCGGCGTCGATCTCCTCGACCGCATGAAGAATGGAACCGACACCCCCAAGCGCCTCGTCAACATTCGCAACATCCAGGCGCTGCGCGGTATCCAGTCCACGCCCGAAGGCCTCACCATCGGCGCTCTCACCACGCTGGCTGAGATAGCCGACGATCCCACCATCCGCTCGCACTACACCGTGCTGGCAGATGCATGCGGGCACGCCGCCACACCGCATATCCGCAACGTGGCCACCATCGGCGGCAACCTGCTGCAGGAGCTGCAGTGCTGGTACTTCCGCTCCGCCGAGTTCCAGTGCATCCGCAAAGGCAAGGAACAGTGCTTTGCCTTCTCCGGCCTCAACCAGTACCACGCCATCATGGACTACGGCGGCTGCCCCTCCGTAGCACCGTCCTCCGGCGCGGTGGCTCTGCTCGCCCTCAACGGCACTGTGGAGCTCACCTCCGCCAAGGGCAAGCGCACCGTCGCCATCAAGGATTTCTACGTGCAGCCGGATGCCAATCCATCCCGCTTCCACGTCATGGCTCCCGACGAGTTGCTGACCGCCATTCATATCCCCAAGCCGGCCGCCGGCACGCGCTCGGCCTATCAGAAATACGGCGAAAAAGAGAGCCACGACTGGGCGATTGCTGATGCGGCAATCGTATTGGAGATGGATGGAAACATCTGCCGCAGCGCGGTCGTCGCCATGGGAGCCGCTTCTCCCGTCGTGCGCCGCTCCCGCGAGGCAGAAGCCGCCCTCACCGGCAAGCCCATCACGGCAGAGACTGCTCGCGCCGCCGGCAAGGCTGCCATGACCGGCGCCATGCCGCTCTCTCTGAATGGGTACAAGGTGCAGCTCTTCCCTGTCGCCATCTACCGCACCATTCTGCTGGCTGCCGGACAAATGGACCGCGACCCAAGCGCCGCTGGTTGACCCGCAATTCCCGCGAGTGCCGCTCCGGCGGCGCTCGCTGAAAGGAACCCATATGAGTACCGCCACGGAACGTCCTACGCCGCCCTGTCAGTGCCTCCGCACCAAGAACCCCTACGGCACCACGCCGCAGAACGCCGAGTCCTGGCTGCCCGGGGTTGCCACCAGCTCAACCTACTGGTGCCTGCGCACCATGGGCCCCGCCGGTCCTGACGAACACTACGTTCACCTGTCGCGCTGTACCCCTTCGCGGGCCTGCTACGAAAAGCCGGAAGACTAACTACGCAGAGCAAAACCTGCAATCGCGCTTCAGGGCTTGTGACCGCCGTGTTCTCCCACCTCAACCTGCTCCATGCCCTGCATACTCTTTGCAGCCGGCATGGGGCATTTTTTTGCGATGATTCTTCCACCTTTTCAGGACGGGAATACCACTTCGGAAAACTGTCCCGTTCCTGAACAGTTGACGGCGCTAAATCGCTCATAACTCATCCCATAAGTCCACTTTGATTCGAAAATGGATCTGGACACGTCTAAGGAATGAGAGAGGGCGTCATGCACCACCTCACGCTGGAGTGGTTCTTTCCTTTTTTTCAGGGGCTGCTGCTCGGCATACTGGCCATGCTGTTGCATGAGGCCGGACATCTGGTTGCGGCGCTCGCGATCGGCATACGAGTCAAGCGCATCGGCCTGCGCTGGAAAGGCCTCTACACGGTGCGTGAAGCTGGCCCGCCCGCGAAGAACATCGTCATCTCCCTCGCTGGCCCATGCGTCAATCTTTTGCTGATCGCCACCTGGCCATGGTGGCCAACCTTCGGGCTGGCCAACCTCTGCTACACATTCTTCAATCTCTTGCCGCTGCAGGGTTCCGATGGCGACCGTGTGCTGAAGTGCTGGCACCAGATGCGCCGCCCGGTCACGATCAACTCCTCATCAAGCCGCGCGGCTTGAGCCAGCGTCATCCAGCCTCGCCCACTCCCCACACATCTTCCGCTGCTACCAAACCTCCGCGGGGCCAACTTGGGGCGATCCTGCTGCCTCAAGTTAGCCCCGCTCCCCAAGCTTAGCTATCGTGTCCGCGCCACGACTAACTTTCATTACACATAAGTCACTATCGTAGAACTGACATGAATAAACTCATTGTTAATCCCCATGGCAAGCGAGTTCATGCTTGCGGTCGTGGCCAAAGCGATCATTGTAAAAGCCAAGGCATACTCCACCAGGTCCTGACCATTCTCTTGCATCAGGCGTTCCCGCATCCTTGCCCACAGTTCGAGCACCCCATTGCGCATGATTTCCCTCCCCGCAATTCATCGTATGGATTGCATCTCAGCGTGCCTCTTCCGGCAAACTCCGTGCATAGCATAGTGTCGACCTTCACGGCATAAGTCTCGACTGGCACAAGTCTTGCCTTGCTGAGGACTTCATACTGGAACAGGCGGCGTGCGTACAGCAATAGTTATAGTTGGATTCCTACGTATCACCAGTACCCAGCGCGGTAATCCCGTAACCCACAAAAGAGTGTTACGAAAGCAGCACGTCGTTCCGTAACATGCTGATGAGCCTGAAGAACCACCCCGGCGTTATGCAAATGACTTACAGACTTTATTCGCTCTCCCGCCGCTCCACCGCAGATACGAGGTGCCTTCTGCAAGCCATGCCGGTCAATCAGCACGCATGGATCGCGCCCAGCACGCATAGGCATCCAGTTACCATGCTGCGGCCAATGCCAAAAGGAAAGGGCCCGCGCACGCTGCCATTGCTCGGGCCCTTCAAGCGCGAAGTATCGCTTACGCGCGGCTGTACGGAATCCAGACCTACATCGCAGCTGGTGTCCGATTCGCCCACGCATAGTACGGAATCAACCGCAGCGTCGCAGGAGTCTCCTTTGCAGTGAGCGGTTCTGCAGCCGAGTAATACAACTGCGTGTCTGCCGATGAGCGTGTAATGGTCCCCGGATGCTCCAGCACCATCACGCCATCCAGCAGATTGGGCTCGTAGTGATGCGTAGTTTGCCCATCCAGCTTGACTGAGTAATGCGCAAGTCCCTTTGCCTGCTCGGCATCCACCTGGTCCAGGTGCTCCATGCAGAAAACAACCGGCCCGCGCTGGAATGCAATGCGCCCGCGATCCTCCGTGACTGCCGGATTTGCTTTCAGCATTAGCGGCGTCATGTCAAAGCTCAGGTCGATCACGTCGTTCTGCGACCACTTGCGCTGAATGGGCAGATAAGAACCGGGACGAGCGCCGCCAATCGCCTGTCCGTTTACCTTGACAACATTCTTTGCAGACCATCCCGGGATGCGAACATACATCACAAACTCGCTTGGTGTCGCCGGCGTAACTGCAATCTTCACGTCGCCTTCCCACGGATAATTCGTCGTCTGTACTAACTTCAACTCATTTCCATCGTGCAGCTGCCAGCTCATCGCAGAGTTATCGTAGAGATGCACATACACTCCATCCTCGCTGGTGCTGTAAAAGTAGCCAGGAAGCGAAGCAAACGTGCGTTCCAGATTCGGCGGGCAGCAGGTGGTGTCGTACCACGGATTGCGAATGTGCCCTTCCGGATCATGGCGATCACTCCAGTCGCCCGAGGGATCGAAGGCCAGCGGATTGCGGTAACAATACGTCGTGCCATCCAGTGACATGCCCGAGTTAATTCCGTTGTAAAGCGCGCGCTCCATCACGTCTGCAAACCGCGCTTCGCCTGAGGCGGTAAGCATGCGCCAGTTCCACATCATGTTGCCGATGGCCGCGCAACTCTCTCCATAGGCCCGCGCGTTCGGCAGCTCATAGGCATCGCCGAACGCCTCTCCCGCCTGTCGCGCTCCCACGCCGCCCGTCACATATAGCTGATGCAACGTCAGATCCTCCCACAGCGTATTCAGCGTCTTCCAGTACGCGGGATCTCCCGTCTCAAGGTAGTAGTCCGTAGCTCCGCAGCACGCATACATGGCTCGCACCGCGTGCCCTTCTAGTCGTGTGCGAGAGGTAAACGGAATCCCACAGAACATGTACGTAATCTGCTGCGGACGCAAGGGAATGCGGCTATCGCCGTGGAGTATGTATCCCGCAAGCTCAACATACTTGCGGTTGCCCGTCGTGCGATAAAGCTCCACCAGCGCCATCTCAATCTCAGGATGCCCTGCCACGATGCCCTTCTGATTGGCGCCCGGCCCATAGTTGGGCATCAAAAAATCATCGACAAAACGAATGCCCGCGTCCAGCAGCGTCCGATCCCCCGTTGCCCTGTAGTAAGCAACGGCGCCCTGCAGCATGTGGCCGATGTTATATAACTCGTGGCCGGTCTCCTGCGTTGGATACAACATGCGCAGTGACTTTCTATCGTCCACATAGTAGGTATTCAGATAACCGCTTGGCTCCTGTGTGGCCACAACCTCGCGAATCATCGCATCTGTCGTCTTGCGCAGCGCGGGCTGGTCTGCGGTCTGCAGCGCAAAGCCCACAGCCTCGGTCCATTTGTATATATCCGAGTCAGAAT
>JAJXXG010000328.1 GCA_021781255.1 Acidobacteriota bacterium | reverse complement strand
GTCTACCGGCAGCCAATACGGAGATCTCTGCCGGCGCGCGAACGCCGCCGCGCTCCAGCGTTTCGCGCAGAATGGCCAGCTTGAATGCGAGCTGCGCCGCATAATCCGCGTGCTGATAGTGGCAACCTCCGCAGGCGCCAAAGTACCGGCACGCCGGCGCGATCCGCTCCGCCGCGGCCGCGACAATCTCATCTACTTCGGCGGTCGCATAGCCACGCTTATCCTCCACGATCCGCACGCGCGCCCGTTCGCCGGGAAGCGTGAGCGGCACAAACACGGCCTTGCCTTCGACGCGCGCGAGGAACGAGCCGCCGTAGATTGGTTTTTCAATTTGTACGAGCTGAGGCTGCAACGGATGCGGTGGCGCATCGTTGCGTGGGACCACCGGCATAGCGGGCCTTCGCCGCACGTTTTGTCTTCCGCGCCTTATCATTGCTGGCTCATGTAGAACAGGCTCAATCGCGGCAGGCTGTAGTGGACCAGCAGTTGCTTCTGCACAAACTGCCTTTCTACCTGCCGCAGTTGCACCGTGCCCATACGGCTGCGGTAAGGCGCCAGCTCGCGGGCCGCGTGCTCCTTCAATCCCACAAGCAAATCCTCAGGCGCGGCGGCGGTGAGCGCGGCAAAAAGCTTCTCTTCGAGAACGGTCAGCGAGCGCTCCAGTGATTCGAGATCAACCTTCTCGCCGCCAGCGGCGAGCACTCCGGCGGCCAGCCCGCGCAGCCGTTCGGCAGTCGCGCGGCATGCCTCTGGGGCAACCGGCGCGGCATCCAGAGCCTCCGCGGCTGCGGCTAAATGCGCGGCAACGCGCTCGTGCTCGAATCCGGATTCGTGCGCCGCAGCGGTCGCGGAAGCCGAGCCCGTTGAGGCCTCATTCAATTCCACGGCGGCCTGCATCACTGCCTGCGCGCACCACGCCAGCCCGTTGATGCGCTGCATGCGGGCCCGCTTTTGCCGCGACTCATATTTGTCAAACGCCACATCGATGCCCCTCAGCGCGGCCTCCAGCGGAATTCCCGCCTCGCGCCAGGTCTCGATCAGCGCCCAATCCAGTGTCGAAAGCAGCAGCAACGATCCGCGCCGCTGCTGGAAGCGCTCCTCGATCTCAGTGAAATAGTTGAAGTAATTGTGCACAAGTTCATCTTAAATTCGACGGGAATCGGTTAGCTCAGAAACTTGGCAATCGCGCCAACCACCGTCTGCTGCTCGTCCTCGCGCAGCTCGGGAAAAATCGGCAGCGCCAGCACTTCGCGCGCCGCGCGTTCAGCTTCGGGAAAATCGCCTTCCGCGTATCCCAGTCCCTTCAACGCCTCCTGCATGTGCAGCGGGATGGGGTAGTAAATCTCCGAGCCGATGCCGCGAGCGGCGAGAAACTCGCGCAGCGCATCGCGGCGTGGCGCGCGGATCACGTACTGGTGCCACACGTGCCGTGCGCCCGGCATCTCGCGCGGCAAAACCACCCCATGCGCGGGGTACGTCCCGGCCTCTGCCAGCCCGGCCTTGGCAAACAGCGCGTGATAGCGCGCGGCTATGGCGCGGCGCGCCTCGTTCCAGCCGGCGACGTACTTCAGCTTCACGCTCAACACTGCGCCCTGCAAACCGTCCATGCGCGCGTTCCAGCCCACCTCGTCGTGGTGGTAGCGGCGGCGCATTCCATGCTGGCGCAGCATCTTCACCCGCTCGGCAACTTCGCCGGAGTTGGTCGTCACCAGGCCTGCGTCGCCCGCCGCGCTCAGGTTCTTGGTGGGATAAAAGCTGAAGGCAGCCGCATCGCCGAGCCCGCCTGCCTTCACGCCATTCCATTCCGCACCCCAGGCCTGGGCGGCGTCTTCGATCACGGTCAGCCCACGCCCTCGTCCAAAACCAGAAGAAAAATCGACACAGTGGCCGTAGAGGTGCACCGGCAAAATCGCACGCACGCCCTCGCCTCGCTGACCATCCAGAACCGTTTCCACGGCTGTGGGCGACAAATTGAAGGTGGCCGGATCGATGTCTGCCAACACGGGCGTTGCGCCTGCGCGAAGAATGCAGCTGACCGAAGCGAAGAAACTGAACGGAGTGGTTACAACCGCCATTCCCGGGCCAATTCCGGCCCCTGCCAGCGCCAGCCACAGGGCGTCGGTGCCCGACGAGCAGCCCAGCGCGTGCCGCACGCCCAAATGCTCCTCCGCGGCGCGCTCAAAGGCCGCCACGTGCTCACCAAGAATGAACTGTTGCGTTTCCAGAACCCGCCCCAGCGCTTGCGCCAATTCTTCGTGAATCGCGCGGTATTGGCGTTTCAGGTCCAACATCGGCACGGGCGCCGGTGCGGCGGCGGCCGCGGTTGCCGAATCACGAGGCGGAACAGCAGTATCTTGCACATTTTGATGCTATCAGCCAATCTGAGGGCTGTGTCCCACATCGAACCCAGGCCATTCCGCCCCTGAAATGTCACGGGGTTAGCCGTCACCACCTCGGAGTTGAAATGGATGGCAAATCTATATAAAGTTGTCATATTGCGGGGTTTGCCGGTGCCGGGGCTTCCGGAGCCGTCCCTGCGGATTTGTTTGCAACGCAAGAGCAGTAAAAAACAAAACCTTCACGAAGAAAGCAGGAGATCGGCACATGGAGAACAAGCCGGCACAAAATATTCAGGACACCTTTCTGAACACGGTTCGGAAAGACAAATCCCCCATTACGATTTATCTCGTCAGCGGCGTCAAGTTGACCGGGAAGATTCGTTCCTTCGACAAGTATTCCGTGCTGCTGGAAAACAACAGCCAGGAACAGTTGATTTTCAAACACGCGATTTCTACCGTGGTGAGCAACCGGAGTGTGCTGCATACCGAACACCGTCCGGGTGCTGTATCAGCGGGCATGGGTCCGTCACCCGTAGCGGTGCCAGCCGTGCCCCAGGCGGTGGCGGAGCAACGATAGCGCGGGAGCGTCCTCGATTGCCAGGCGAGGCGTACAGGACCGGCGGCAGGCCACTCTCTTCAACGGCCGATGTTGGCCGCTGGGGCGGCCGGGCGGAGCGTGCCGTCCTTGTGGGAGTGGACATTGGGGTCCGCTCGCATCGCATCCGCGCAGGCATGAAGAGCGCGGCGAGAGTGGGCGTGTGCCTCGATACCGCTCTTTCGGGCGAGGGCGCGCCGGAATTGCCTGCGCCCCCAAATACAACTCAGTTATCCAGGTCAGGAAGTTCGGCGCACGAGTTGCCGGGTCTGGATGCCGAGGAGTCTCTTGCCGAGTTTCGCGAGCTGCTGTTGAGCGCCGGCGGCCAGGTGGTTGCCGAGCTGCTCCAGCGCCGTCCGCGCCCCGATCCCGCGACATTGATCGGCTCCGGCAAGGTCGAGGAGATCGCCGGTGTCGCGGCTTCAACGCAGGCCGATCTGGTTCTCTTCGATCACGACCTTTCGCCTACGCAACTGCGCAACCTTGAGGTCGCCTTGCCCTGCCGCGTGCTCGACCGCACGCAGTTGATTCTCGACATCTTCGCGCGCCATGCGCGCACTCGCGAGGGCCAGTTGCAAGTGGAGCTGGCGCAGCTCGAATACATGTTGCCGCGTCTCGCCGGCCGCGGCAAAGCCATGTCGCAGCTGGGCGGCGGCATCGGCACCCGCGGACCCGGCGAAACCCAGCTCGAAACCGATCGCCGCCGCATCCAGCGCCGTATCGATCAGCTCAAACTCGATCTCGAAGCCGTGCGCCGCGTGCGCAAGCAGCAGCGCCAGCGCCGCGAGGCGGTTCCCGTGCCCACCGTCGCCCTGGTCGGCTACACAAACGCCGGCAAAAGCACGCTCTTCAACTGCGTCACCGGCGCGCAGGTGCTCTCTTCCGCGCGCATGTTCGCCACGCTCGATCCCAAGCTCCGAGCCATCGAGCTGCCCAGCCGGCGCCGCATCCTGCTGTCAGACACAGTGGGTTTCATCCGCAATCTGCCTCACACGCTTGTCACCAGCTTTCGCGCCACGCTTGAAGAGGTCGCGCAGGCTGAGGTGCTGCTCCACGTGCGCGACGCCGCCTCCACCTATGGCGAGGAGCAGAAGGCTCAGGTCGAGAAAGTCCTCGGCGAGCTTGAATGCCTCGCGAAGCCGCGCATCGAGGTGCTGAACAAGATAGATCTGCTGCCGGAAGAGGAGCGTAGCCGGCTTCGGCAACGTGCCCAGGCGCGTGGTGAAGTAGCCGTCTCAGCGCTCACCGGCGAGGGCATGGACGTTTTGCTTGCGGCCATCGACGGCGCGCTGCACTCCGATCCCATTGTCGATGCGGACCTGCGCGTTCCGCAGCACGAAGGCGCGGCGCTGGCGGCCATTGAAGCCGGCATGGTCATTCACACACGTGAATACGAAGGCAACATTGTAAGGCTCACCGTCAGCGGCCCGGCCTCGCTTGTCGGCCGTATTCGCCGCTTCCGCGTATTGCAGAAAACCGCAGACTCGGCGTGCTAGTTGGCGCCCGGTTTGCCCGGTGGCCGAAAACCTTTGCCTTTGCCGCCGCCAGATCTGCCTCGGAAGCCAGGCCCCTTGCCGCCAGGCTTCGAGAAACCTCCGCCTCTCGAGAACCCGCCGCTCTTCGCTCCACCGCGCGATGCGAACCGGCCTCTCGGCGCATCCTTGCCGATTTCGGGCGCTCCCGTTCGCGGTCTCTCGGTCCAAGGCTTACTCGGTCGCGTACCGAAACTCCTGGCTGGCGGCTTTTCAAATCGCCTGCCTGGCGCCTCGGCCCGCTGAAATGAGGGCCGCTCGCCGGGAGCGCGAAAAGGGCGGCGTTCCGCTCGATCAAATCGCGGCTCCGCGCCTTCACGTCGCGGCCGGCCCTCAATCGCGCGCCGCTCGAATCTCGGCTTTGACTGCTCGCCCTGCGGGTGCGCTGGAAACGCGGGTCGCTCGAAACGCGGTCTTGCCTGAAATTGAGGCCGCTCGCCGCGGAACGGCCGCTCCGCCCCGGGCTTCGGCCCCGATTGCCCGCCAAAGCGCGGGGGCCTACCCGCTGGCCGCGCGAAGCCAGGCTTCGCATTAGGGAACGGACGTCCGCCGCGCGGTCGGTCGAACCCCGGCTTTGCGCCAGAACGCTCCGGCCTCGCGCCGAATTGCTCTCCACGCCGCTTGTCGAACCCAGGCTTCACGCCGCCCCTGAATTCGCGGCCCTTAAATTCACCGCTCCGAACTTCGTTGTCTTTGCGTCCGCGAAATTCGGGTTTTCGCGCCTGCCATTCCGTCTTCTTTGGCCGGTCGTCCCGCTGCCAACGCGGCCTGTCCTCGCCGTCGCCCCGCTTCTCTCGTGGTCGCCGCGATTCCGCCGGCGGTATGCGCTCCACTTTCATGCGCTTTGGCTTCAACTTGCCCTCGGCCGTCAGCCGCAGCGCGTTCACCTCGTCCAGCGTCAGCTCGCGCAGCTTTCCCGGTTCCACATCCAGCACCAGCGGCCCGTAGCCCACGCGGCGAATCTTCTCAACAAAATGCCCCACGGCCGAAAACATCTTGCGCAGCTCGCGGTTGCGCCCTTCAATCAACACCACCTCGTACCAGGGATTGTCGCCCTCGCGTACCTGGCGAACATGCGCCGGCGCAGTGCGTACGCGCCCTGACCCAGCACCTTCCCGCTCAATCGTCACGCCGCCGCGCAGCCGATCCAGTTCCGCCTCGGTTGGCTGCCCGGCCACCTTTACCAGATAGGTCTTCTCCACGCCCGATCCGGCCTTCGTCAGCAGGTTCGCCAGCTCGCCGTCATTGGTCATCAGCAGCAGGCCCTCGCTCTGGTAGTCCAGCCTGCCCACGGGATAAAGGCGCTCAGGCATCTTCGCGAAGAACTCCATCACCGTTTGCCGGCCCTCGGGATCGCTCACCGTTGTCACATAGCCTTTGGGTTTGTTCAACACGAAGTACCGATGGCGTTCCACGCCCTGCAGCAGTTTGCCGTCCACGCGAACGTGATCGCGCGCAGGGTCGGCTTTGCTGCCCAGTTGCGTCACCACCTGCCCGTTCACCATCACGCGGCCGGCAACGATCATCTCCTCGGCATGGCGACGGCTTGCGATACCTGCCTGCGACAGTATCTTCTGCAAACGTTCGAGCTTCCCGGGCGGCTGTATCTCGGCGATTGTCTCTCTCTCACCCTCTTCCGAACCCAGTCCGCCTGCAGTTTCTCTCTCGCCCTCATCGCCTTCGGAAGTTGGCAATTTCGCCGTTTCTGAAGTTTCATCCAGCCCAACCGTCTCTTCCTGGGCCACCAACTCCGCGTCACCCGGATACGTCTTCGCATCGCCGCTGCCCACATCCACGATCAAATCAAGAACCGGCTCCCCGATCCGTATCTCAGTCTCGACCGGCGCCTTGCGCGTATTCCTTTTTGCGGCTGGCTCTTTCGTCTTGCCAATGGTTTTTCTTGTCTTTGGCGCGCGCTTCGCCGCAGGCGAGGCAACTGCCACGGCCTTTGGCTTCCGGGTCTTCGCTACGGCCTTGGTGCTCCTGGCACCCGCAATCCTGGTTTTCGCAGAAGGTTTCTTGCCGGAGCCGTCCGCTGTTTTGGTCCTGGAGACACGTTGCGTCTTCGGCGCCGCCGATTTCGATTTCTTCTTGTCGCTCATAGGAAAAGCCTCAGTTTCTGACTGGGGGAAGAGGCGTGTAGTCGCTGCCTCGGATTGGTTGAAGCCGTTTAACTCGCCTGCGGCTCTGTCGCGGGCTCTGCCGCCGCATTCGCGTCGGGCCCGCCCTCTGGTTCTGCGCCGGCCGCCCCGTCCACTTCCAGGCTCATATCCGGGTTGAACTCCGCCGCCGCTTCGGTTGCCGTTGCCCCTGCGCTTACCAGCTCCGGCTCGTCCAGCTCACTCGCGGCCAACTTCTCAAATTCATCCATCGAAGGCAGCTCAGTCACGTCCTTCAGCCCGAAGCGCAGCAGGAACTCCCGGGTAGTTTTGTAGAGGATGGGCCGGCCGATCACCTGTTTGCGTCCGGCCGTTGTAATCAGCTTGCGCGCCAGCAGGGTTCCGAATACACCAGACGAATCCACGCCGCGAATCTCGTTTACCTCCGGCGCGGTCACCGGCTGCTTGTAGGCAATCACGGCCAGAGTCTCCAGCGCGGGCAATGAAAGCTTGAGCGCCGGTTTCAGGCTCTTCATCAGCGAGCGCACCGCGTCGTGGCACTCCGGCTTGGTTGCCATGCGGTAGCCGCCGGCGATCTCGCGAATCTCGATGCCGCGCCCGTCGGCCGCGTATTCCTCAATCAGCTCGTCGAGCAGTTGCTGGATCACGATGCGGGCCTCGCGGTCGCGCGTCCGCGCGAGGCGCTTGGCCTCTGCTTCGGCACTCGCCTCATTCTCCGCGCCGGCAGCGGCAGTTGCTTCAGCGCCCGCATTGGGATTCTCGCCAGCCGCTTCGGCGCCTGTCTCCGGCGTCGCCTCCACAGCCGGCTCCGAAGCAGGAGTTGCGGCATCCTTCTCTGCGTCCAACTCGAGTTCGAGAGAAGGGAACGCCTCGTTCAGCAATGGCAAGGCCGCGAGCTCGGGCGCTGTTGGTTCTCCATCCTGCGTTTCAGTGGCGGTCTCCTGCTCCGCCTTCCATTGCAGGGCTTCATCCAAAAACAACACCGCCAGTTGCGCCAGCGTAACCGGCTCCTCGGCGGCATAAATCACAGCTTCCAGCTTTGCTTTCAGGCTCATTCTGTAACAGGCACCATCCTGTATGGTACCGGATGCGGCGCGTTTTTCGTCCATCCGCCAGGGTTCTCTTGCTTTGAGCCGCAAAAAAGGCGCCCGGCAGTGCCGGACGCCCCTCAGCGACTCACGCCAGCTACTCAGAACAGTGTGTGGAACAGGAAGTAGAGTAGACCAGAAAGCAGTGCTGCTGCGGGCAACGTCAACATCCAGCCGGAGGCGATATTGCGCACTGTGGACCAGCGCAATCCGCTGCCGTTGGCGGCCATTGTGCCTGCCACGCCCGAGCTGAGGATGTGCGTTGTGCTTACAGGCAGCCCAAAGTCGTCGGCCGCGAAGATGGTCGCCATCGTCACCAGAGCCGCGCTGGCGCCCTGTGCATAACTCATGTGTTCTTTGCCAATTCTTTCGCCAACCGTAATCACAATCCTCTTCCATCCCACCATGGTGCCCAGCCCCAAAGCCAGCGCTACGGCCACTTTCACCCAATCCGGAATGAATTTGGTGCTCTTGTCCAGCTTGCCCTGGTAATCCTTTAGGGCTGCGCTTTCCTGGGCGGTGAAGGCGGGATTGTGTCCCCGCAGCATCAGCCGCAGGGCCGCGCTGGTCAAATACATGTCATTGCGGACGTTGGTCTGATCTTGAGCCGGAACCGCTTGGAATGTCTTGTATCTCACTAATTCGCGGTTCAATTCATTCACCATCTGGCTCAACGCCAGCAAGGTATCTGGCTGCAACTGCTTCGTCTCAATGTACTTGGTCACCTCTGCGCGGGCGTCAGGGTCGCCTGCAACTGCTGGGTTTACGTGCTGGCCGAGAATGCGCCCGGCCTGCTCTGAGGCGGCGATGAAACTTTGTACCTCCGCAGGGCCGACGGCGTGGTTCAGTGCGTAGGCTGTGGGTACTGTGCCGATCAAAATCAGCATAATCAGGCCCATGCCCTTCTGCCCGTCATTCGACCCGTGGAAGAAGCTGACACCCGTGCAGGTGAGAATCATCAAAGCGCGAATAGGCCATGGCGGCGGCTCTTTGCCCTTGGGCGCTTCATAAAGCGAGGGGTATTTGAAGATCCGCTTCGACACCACCAACAGGATGCCGGCAAGCGCAAAACCAATCAATGGCGAGAACAGCAGAGCCTCAAGAACCTTGACCACCTGGCCCCAGTCAAGGCCTGAAACGCCCCGGTGGATATTCATCAGTTGGCTTGCCAGCCCAACGCCGATGATCGAGCCCACCATCGTATGCGAACTCGATGCAGGCAGGCCAAACCACCATGTGCCCAGGTTCCACAGGATGGCCGCGATCAACAGCGCAAACACCATCGCGAAGCCGTTCCCGGAACTGACCTTCAGAATCAGCTCGACCGGCAACAACGCAATGACGGCGAAAGCCACCGTCCCCGAGGAGAGAAGCACGCCGGCCAAATTGCACAATCCCGACCACACCACGGCGATGCTTGGCGCCAGCGAGTTGGTGTAGATCACCGTAGCCACTGCGTTCGCCGTGTCGTGAAAGCCGTTGACAAACTCAAACCCGAGCGCGATCAGCAGCGCCAGACCCAGTAGCACATACGGCCCGGAGCTGGTGACGGTCACATTGTTGAGGTCTTTGGCGACATGAACACCGATAAAAATAAGGCCGCTCAACACGGCCAGCGTAAAGATCCATACGCCCATCGGGTTCGATTTTCTCTTGGGCCAGCGCTCAACCAGAGTCGGAGACGCTGGGATGGCTTCAACTGCAGTAGCGAGATCGGCCATTAGAAATCTCCATGGCGGCCGGAGAAATTCCGGATCCGCATGGGCCTCCGGCGGAGAAGCTCAACAACGAGGTAACGTTTCAAATGAAATAAGGATGGCTTTTGGCGGGAGAAAGACGATCCGGAGATGATGGCGTCCATAAAACCTCAACAATCGTAAAAATTGCGCGATTGTTTAAACATCTGTGAGGAAACTGTAACCGGACTACATTAAAGTTTATACCCCGCGGCTGGAAAAGTTGTGGAAGATCCCGGCCATTCCCCGGCTGCCGGATGATTTCAGGCTTGTTGCAGGATCCTCTATCTTAAAGAATATAAATGCCTTATAGAATTACTGGTGATCTCCTCCCTCCATGACGAAGATTTTGGCGCCAGACTCTTGACATGGCAGGAACACAGCAGGGCGCCTCTACGCCCGAAAGTGCCTCATCTTGCTCTTTTGCAACCATTTGCTACGGCAGCGTCGGCCTGCCCTTCACGCTACCGCATTTGCGGCCGAGGATCTCACAATCGAGACTCTCTGGCGCATCCATCGCGCTCACGCCTGCGAGGTGCCCTATGCGCTTATCGCGCCGTGCTTCCTTGCCGCCATTGCTGTCTACTATCTTGTTTGGAAATGCTTCGTTGGATTCCTGAACCGCGTCCTCGGCATCGCGTGAGCAGGATCCAACCAGGGAGCCGGTTATGTCTGCTTTGTTTACAATCTTCCGCGCTATTACCTATGCCACGCTGTTCATTGCGTTTGTGCTGATCTACCTCCCATCGCGCGTGCTGTCATGGTCAGGCCTTGTGCGCCCCGCTGCAATGGGAGTGCCGCAGGTTCTGGGGATCGTGCTCGGCTGCGCCGGCGCCATCGTTGCTCTTTCCTGCGTGGCCGCCTTCGCATGGATTGGGAAAGGCACACCGGCGCCGTTCGACCCGCCGCGCCGTCTTGTAGTTCGAGGGCCTTACCGTTTCGTGCGCAATCCCATGTACATCGGCGCTGTGCTGGTCCTCGCCGGGGCTGCGCTCTTCTTCATGTCGACGCCACTTCTTGTGTACGCCGGTCTGCTCCTTCTCGCCGCGCATCTTTTCGTTGTTTTTTATGAGGAGCCCACTTTGCGCCGCAGCTTCGGCGAGGATTATGAAGCCTACTGCCATCGCGTGCGCCGCTGGTTGCCCCGCGTGTAGGCTGCCCTGCTCGGCGCGTTATTCAGTTCCCGGTTCCAACCTCGGTGTCGCGCGGAGCGCGCACAATCCGCATCAGCACGCCGCCATTCATCCAGTGCAGCTCGCATCGCTCGCAGGTCGACATCACGGCGTGACCTCCGCCGAAATAATAATGCGTGTCCATCTGCTGGTGGCACCTGGGGCAGGCCGCTTTCTGTTGCAATTCCGCCGGGTCTGCCGGCGAGGGAATCACAATCTCAGGGTGCTCGACCCGCATCCTTTCGATCAGCGCCTCGAACGCGCCCATCGCCACCAGCAAGCCGTGGCATTGCTTGCAGGCTTCAATCTTCATCGTCGCCAGCACCGCACTCCACAGTGGAACCGAGCACGCCGGGCACGTCAGCTCCAGCACCTCGTCCAGAAACTGAACGCCCGTGTCGTCCGCCCTGACCATTACCAAGCTCTTGCAGAAGTCGCACCGCAGGCTGACATTGCCGCTTGTCAGCCGCATCGGAGCACCGCACGAAGGACAATTCATTGCTGCTTCCCGCACTCCGGGCAAAACTTCGCGCCTTGCGGCACCGGCTTGCCGCAATCCGTGCAGAACTTCGCGCCCGCTGCGGCCGGCGTCGCCAGGCCTCGCGCCTGTCCCATCATGGCCTGCGCCATCGCGGCGCCTGCGCCCAGTCCCACGCCCATGCCGGCCGTTCCGCCGGGATTCTCCGCAGCCTCTTCCAGCGACTCCGCCGTCTCGAACTGCGTCAGCCGCCCAATATCCCCGGCCATATTCATGCCGATCCGCTGGTCCATCACCTTCTGCAGCTCATCCGGCAGCGACACGCTCTCCACGATGAACTGGCTCATATCGAGTCCCAGCGCGGCAAATCCCGGTCTCACCGCGTCTGCAATCTTGTCCGCCAGCGCCGCCTGATTCTGGGCCATATCCAAAAACGAAATGGCGCTCTCGGCAAATGTGCCCGCCATCCGTTCCACAATCATCGCGCGCAACTGCTCTTCGAGGTCCGTCACGTAGTAGCCGTCGCGTGTTCCGCTCACCTTGGTAAAGAACACCCGCGGATCGGCAATCTTGTACGCGTAATTCCCATACGCCCTCAGTCGCACCGCGCCAAACTCCTTGTCGCGAATCGTCACCGGCGTAGCCGTTCCCCATTTCTGGTCCATCTGCAGTCGCGTCGAAAAGAAGTACACGTCCGACTTGAATGGCGACTCGAAATCCTTGCTCCAGTTCATCAAGTCGGTCAAAACCGGCAAATTCCGGGTCGTTAGCGTGTACAACCCCGGCCCGAACACGTCGGCTATCCTGCCTTCGTTGATGAACGCCGCCATCTGCGTCTCACGCACCGTCAGTTTCCCGCCGTTCTCAATCTCCATGTCCTGCATCGGGTAGCGGCACGCAAGAACGCCGTCTTCAGTCTCGTTCCACTGGATTACGCGGATAAACTGCTTGGAGATGAAATCTCCTAATGTCACGTTTCCCTCCTCATCGCAAGCTCAATAACTTACGCGGCACGCGGCCGCCCATTTTTCGTTACGGGTGATTGCCTTGCCGCTACTTTACATGCCGATTGTGAAGAAAGAAAGAAAAAAGTCGCCCGCCGTTCTGCTATGAAAAAATCCTGTGCCCTCGCAGGAATAGCTGAAGGCTGAGCACCGATCACTTCACTGTTTTTTGAAGAAATCCCCAAGCCCGGCGCGCTCTGCATGGGCCGCCATCGCCGCTTGAATCGCGAGCGCCAGCTCCAGAGCCGCGCGTCCCTGCCGCGCCGTCACCTTCGGCGCCTGCCGCGTGCGCACCGACTCAAGAAACGAGAGAATCTCCAGCCGCAACGGCTCGCCCGGCGTCACCTCCGGCTTTGAAAACGACAAGCCAGGCGCCAGCCCATCGGGGGTTCCGGTCAGGCTCTTTGCAATCTCCTTCAGCTTGTCAGGATCGTTCTTCGCCGCGGCAATCTGCATAACCAGCGTGGCAGGAACCTGGCCTGACGCGAGCAGCTTCTGGATCACCGTTGGATCGAATTTTCCAGTCGTCAAAAACTCGGCGGCCGCTTGCGCCAGTTGAGCAGAGGAGTCCGGGGCTTCCCCATCATCGATTCGGATTACCAGCACATCTCTTCTTGCGTAGTCGATCGACACATACTGCCGCGGCTCAAAGTAGCGCAACTTGCGCACCCGCTCCGTTGAAACCCGCGACGCCGTAAAATTCGCTACGCAGCCTGACTCGAACTCCACACGCACGTTCGCAATGTCAACCTTGGGCGAAAGAATCGGCAGCCCCACCGCGCGCACCTCGCGCACTTGAGACCTGACAAACGTGAGCACAATGTCAAGATCGTGGATCATCAGGTCCAGCACCACATCCACGTCCAGCGACCGCGGCGTAAACACGCTCAGCCGGTGCGCCTCAAAGAACATGGGCCGCTTGAGCCTCGGCTCGACGGCCAGCACCGCGGGATTGAAGCGCTCCAGATGCCCCGGCTGCACAATCCTGCCGCCGCGCTCCGCCCGCGCGATCAGGTCGTCGGCCTCGGCGAGATTCGCCGCCAGCGGTTTCTCTATCAGCAGGTCCAGGCCTGCATCGAGCAGCGCCGAGGCAACCTCATGATGCTTTACCGTCGGCACGGCAACGCAGGCCGCATCCAGTTTCAGATCCGCCTTGAGAAGCTCGTCAATGCTTGCGAAAACCTTGATGCCGTACTGCTTCCCGGCCTCAGCCGCTCGCGCCGCATCCGGTTCCACGGCCGCAATCAGCGCCACGCCCTCGCCCGCTGTCTCCAGTTCGCGCACCACGCGCAGGTGGTTGCGCCCGAAAGCTCCGGCGCCGGCCACGGCCACGCGCAACTGCGCTCCGCCAGCTATTTTGCGGCCTCTTTCTCCGGCCCTTTTCCTTCCACGGCCTTCAGGCAACGGCTGTAGAGCTCCAGTAACTGGCTTACGTGTTCCTCCGGCTTGGCCGCGGCCGCGCCCGTGAACCCCGTCGACGGCGCCGCTTGCCTTCCCACACCCGCCGTGCCCGCCACAAACTTCATCAGGTCCAGCGCAATATCTTCATTGCGCCGGGCCCCAAGTCCCGCGCTGTTCAAAGCATCCATACGTAAATTCTCCGAAAACCGATGCTACCAGAAACGCGCCCCCGAATGTTCGGCGCACCCCAACCCAACCAGAGCGAACTTGCCAGCACGCGCGAAGCGCGGCCAACTTGCTGACCTGCCGGCTTGCTGACTCGCTCGCTGCCCAATTCCGCTACTCTGGATACTATGTCTCTCGCCTACATCGCCCTTGGCGCCAACCTGCCTGGCCCGGCCGGCCCTCCTGAGGCTACTCTCGCCGCAGCCGTCTCGCGCCTGGCGTCGCTCGGCCGCGTCACAGCCCGCTCGTCACTCTACTCCACCGAGCCCGTGGGCTTCGCCGATCAGCCCCGCTTTCTCAACTCTGTCATAGCTCTCGAAACAACTCTGACGCCTCTCGAACTGCTTGGCGCCGTTCTCCTCATCGAGCGTGAATTCGGCCGCGACCGCACCGCCAGTGTTCCGAACGGCCCGCGCACCCTCGATCTCGACATTCTCCTCTACGACGATCTCGTCCTCAGCGAGGCCGGCCTTGAAATCCCTCATCCGCGCCTCGCCCAGCGCGCCTTCGTCCTCGTCCCGCTGAACGAAATCGCGCCCGACCTGCGCGATCCCCACAGCGGCCGAACCATCGCGCAACTCCTTGCGCGCCTCTCCCCGAGCCCTGGAGAATGTACCATAAGAGATCGAAACTCGATAGACAGCGAGTGAGGGAGAGCAAATGGAGATCAAACGAGCAGGAACGCAACCCTCCACCAAGGGACCGGCCGAATGGTTCACTGGCACGGTGCGCCTCGATCCGCTGATTCAGGCGCCCGATCCGGCCATGGTTCAAGGCGCCAGCGTCACCTTCGAACCAGGTGCCCGCACCGCATGGCATACCCATCCGCTCGGCCAAACCCTCATCGTCACGTACGGTTGCGGCCGGGTGCAGCGCTGGGGCGGTCCGATCGAGGAGATCCGTCCCGGCGACGTGGTCTGGATTTCGCCCGGCGAGAAGCACTGGCACGGAGCCGCGCCAACCACGGCCATGACGCACATCGCCATTCAGGAAATGCACAACGGGAAGTTCGTCGACTGGATGGAACCCGTAACCGACGAGCAGTACGGGATGTGACGGCGCAGGCCCGGGGAATCGGCACCTGGCCCCTGTATTGCTCATCATTCCCGGATCGCTGCAATCGGAGTGTGGCTCCACTGTTTCAACTCATCGCGCGGAAAGCGCCGCCGGCGGTCGCCTCGCCCTGCGCGCCTTCGTCTTCGTCCCCCTCGACGAAATCGCGCCCGATCTCCGTGGGACCCGAAGCGGCAACACCGTGTCACAATTGCTTCAGAGACAATTTCCCCATGCGGAAACGGCCATGAATGCGGCAATCCCGTTTCAAAACGGTTTTTGGTGTGTTGGCCCTGGCCCTGGCTCCGGCCTCGCCGATCCTGCGCGCCCAGGCAACGCCGAATAACCCCAGCCCGCACGCGCCCACGCAACAAGCGCCACCTGCCACGCACAACGTCCCCGCACCCACGGAGCAAATCACCGTGACCGCGTATCGCGCCCCGCTGGGCGAGCTGCAGAGCCCCGCCACCACACGCGTTCTTACCCAGAGCGATCTCCGATCCACCGCCGCCATCACCCTCGACGATCAACTCCGCCAGCTTCCCGGTGTGGAACTGTTTCGCCGTTCGCCTTCGCTCGTGGCCAATCCCAGCTCGCAAGGCATCAGCCTGCGCGCTCTCGGTTCCACCTCGGCCAGCCGTACCCTGGTCACTGAAGACGACGTGCCTCTCAACGACCCCGTGGGCGGCTGGATCCACTGGCTGGAGCAGCCCGAGCTCTCCATCAAAGACATCGAACTGGTTCGCGGCGGCGCCAGCGATCTCTACGGCTCCTCGGCCATCGGTGGCGTTGTCAACATTGTCCCCGTCAGTCCCGAATCCACGCAGGCTGAACTCAGCTCCAGCACGGGCGAAGAAGGCACATACGACAACAGCCTGCTTGCACAAACCATGCGCGGCCGGTGGAGTTTGCTCGCGGCTGGCGGTCTCATTGGCACGGACGGCTACATCCAGGAAGCTCCATCGCAGCGTGGCCCCGTGGATGTTGCCAGCTACGTCCACAGCCAGAACGCTCTGCTCATGACGGAGCGTGACCGCGGCCCGATCCGCTTATTCTCGCGCGTCAGTGGTTTTAATGAATCGCGCGGCAACGGCACGCGCTACCAGAAGAATGCCACCCGCCTCGTGCGTTACAGCGCCGGCGCCGACTGGCAGCGCGCCAGCAGCGCAGCACTTGCCCTCCGCGTTTACGGCTCCGACGAGCGCTTTCATCAAACCTTTTCCAGCATCTCGAACCTGCATACCGCCACCGAACCCACCTGCGCCTACCGTTGCGGCGAAATCCCCACTCGTTATTCTTTTGTCCCGGATAATGAGCTGGGCGCGGCCGCACACTGGAACCAGCCTCTCGGCGCTGGCTTGTTCCTCGTCGCCGGAGCCGATGCGCACGACGTGCGCGTGTGGGACGGCGAGCAGACTTTCGGCAAAACCGCCGCGCTCACCAACCTACATGACCATCAGCGCGACTTCGCCGCGTATGTTGAGGCCATGTGGACCCACAAGGCCTGGACGCTGGCCGCCTCCGGCCGCATGGACTGGTTTCAGAACTACGACGGCCAGCAGCTCATGTGGAACGGCTCGGCTTGGGTGCCAAGCGCCACGCAGCCCTCTCGGCGCGACGAGCGCATCTTCAGTCCCCGCCTTGGCGTTTCACGCAAACTCGCGGCACACTGGGCGCTTTCCGCGTCCGGCTTCCGTGCCTTTCGGGCTCCCACGCCCAACGAGCTTTATCGCTCCACGCAGGTCGGCAACGAGCTCACCCTCCCCAACGGCAATCTGCTCAGCGAGCGCGCCACCGGCTGGGAATCCGGGCTTGCCACTCAATATTCGTGGGGCAGCGTGCGCGCCAGCTACTTCCTTACCCAGGTTAACCGCCCGATTACGGCGTTCACCACCAACCCCAACTCCTCACCAATTTTGTTGATGCGCGAAAACCTCGGCCAAATTGAGAGCCGCGGCGTTTCCCTGGACTTCGAGCTCGCTGCGCCCCACTGGATCGCCTCAAATTACTCGTTGAAAATTGACGGCGGCTACCAGTATGCGCATGCCGTGGTCTCGCGCGGCACTCAGGATTACGGCAAATGGATCCCCGAGGTCGCCCGCAACCTGGCCACGCTCAACCTGCGCGCTTCCCGGCCGGCGCTTGGCTTGCTCAGCCTCGAAAGCCGTCTCAGTGGCCGCATGTACGACGACGACGCCAACGCCTACCTCCTTCACGGCTACTTCCGTCTCGATGCCTACGCCGCCCACAACTTCGGCAGCCGCTTCGAGCTCTTTGCCGCCGGCGAAAATCTCTTCAATCGCGCCATCCAAGTCTCTGAAACTCCCACCACCACGCTCGACAAGCCCCGCACAGCCCGCGCCGGATTCTTCGTCCACCTCGGTGCTTCCGCCAATTGAAACGCCGCACAATCCCACCTACTCGTGGCCCGATAGAATCAAATGCGTGACTCCATCGTTCCAGCTCCTCGCGGAAAGCGCCGGCGGCGGACGCCGCGGTCGCCTTGCCCTGCCGCACCAGACGGTCGAGACGCCGGTCTTCATGCCCGTCGGCACACAGGGAACGGTGAAGGCCGTCGCGCAGGAAGTTCTTGAATCTCTCGGCGCCGAGATCATTCTCGGCAACACCTATCATCTCTACCTGCGCCCCGGCCACGAGGCGATTCGCCGCATGGGCGGACTGCATCGTTTCATGAGCTGGCCGCGCGCGCTGCTTACTGACTCCGGTGGATTCCAGGTCTTCTCGCTCAACGCGCTGCGCAAAGTGACCGACGACGGCGTCCGCTTCCGCTCGCACCTCGATGGCAGCAGCCACTTCTTTACGCCCGAGCATTCCGTCGATGTGCAAATCGCTCTCGGCGCCGACATTTGCATGGCCTTTGACGAGTGCACCGAATATCCGGCAGATCGGAACAGAGCGCAGGAGAGCCTCAGGCTCACCATGGCCTGGGCGCGGCGCTCGCTCGATCATTTTCGCGCACACTGCCATGAAGTCCCGTGGTTCGATCCAAACGGCTGCTTCATGCAATGCTTCGGCATCGTGCAGGGCGGCATGTACCGCGATTTGCGCCGCCAATGCGCCGAGCGCCTGATTGAGATGGACTTCGACGGCTACGCCATCGGCGGCCTCAGCGTCGGCGAGCCACGCGAGTTGACTCTGGAAATGATTGCCGAGGTCCTGCCGCTGCTGCCCAAAGACAAGCCGCGCTACGTGATGGGCGTCGGCTACCCGGACGAGATCGAGCGGTACGCGCGCCTGGGGCTGGACATGATGGATTGCGTTTTGCCCACGCGGGCCGCCCGTCACGGCCTGCTGTTCACCAGCGAGGGTCGCCTCAACATCAAAAACAAACAATATGCCGAAGACCAGAACCCGCCCGATCCTACATGCGATTGCCCGGTTTGCCGCCGCTACTCCCGCGCCTATCTTCGCCACCTGATGCAAGCCAGCGAAGCGCTCTCAGGCACGCTGAACACCATCCACAATCTCGCTTATTATCTCGGAATCATGCAGCGTGTGCGCAAATCGCTCCATCCCGATCCGTCCACCGAGACCTCTTGAGAGCTTGTAAACGCCGAAGAGTGCCTCACATTTTCTCCAGCTCGTCGCATACCCGCTCGACCACTCCGCCCCAGTCGCCCGGCGTTTTCTGCCGGAACAGCCGCGCCGTCGGGTACCAGGGCGTTGTCTCCCTCTCCTGCATCCAGCGCCAATCGGCCAGGTGCGGCAACAGAATCCATACAGGTTTGCCCATCGCCCCGGCCAGATGCGCGATGCAGGTGTCGGTTGTGATCACCAGGTCCAGCGTTGCGACGAGCGCCGCAGTTTCAGCCAGATCGCGCTCGCGGCTTGACCCATCCCAAACAAACACATCGTCTGGCAGGCAGCCCAACTGCTCTGCCGCTTCGCCCTTCTGCAACGAGATCCACCAAAACCCCGCCGTACGCAGTACCGGCAGCAGCGTCTCGAGCCGCATGGACCGCAGAGCGTCCGCCTTGTACCTCGGATTGCCTGCCCACGCCAGCCCCACGCGTTGCCCCGGCCCAATCTCCGGAAACTCCGCCTGCCTCTCGAGCGCCAATGCGGGGTCCGCTCCCAGGTAAGCGCCTGGCCACAGAACGGTTTCGACCGTCGTGCCGAAGACCGCCGGCAGACTCATCAGCGGGCATTCGCAATCAAAGTGTTGCTCCGCTCCCAGCACAGCCGTTTCCGCCAGTCCAGCTCGCACCACAGGCAGCGACCGCATCAGCCGTTCGGCCGCCGGCTGCACCTGCAAGAGCGGCACGCCGCCGCGCGCGGCTGCAAGCGCTGCGAAACGGCAGAACTGAATGGTGTCGCCCAGTCCCTGTTCGGCGTGGAGCAGAATGCGCCGCCCATGCAACTCCTCGCCGTGCCACCTCGGCTGCTTAAAGATTCTCGGGCGCCGGTGCACCTCGCGGAACTGCCAGCGCGCCTCATATCCCGCCCAGCCCTGCTTCCAATCGCCCAGGCGCAACTCGGTGAGCGCCAGATTGTACCTGGCGCCCGCGTTTGCAGGATCACGCTCGACGGCGGTCGCGTGCGCCCTCAGCGCCTCTTCCATCCGCCCCAGATCGAGCAGCGAGTTGCCACGGTTCGACGCCGCGGCGCGGCTGCCCAGCGCCTCGGCCCGCTCAAAAACTGCAACGGCCTCCGCGAACCGCCCTTCCGAATGCAGCAAAATCCCCTGCATGTTCACCGCTTCATCGTGGTCTGGATTGCGCGCGAGCGCCCAGCGCAGCCACTCCCACGCGCCTGCCAGATCCTTCTCCGCCGCGCGAAACTGGCACCAGGTCACCAGCGTCTCCACTTGATCAGGGTTCAGCGCGAACGCCCGGCGCAGATACTTCTCCGTCTCGGCTGGCCGCCTGCGCTCCCGCTCCAGAATCGCCAGGTTGATCCAGCCTGAAACCAGATCCGGCTGCAGTTCCACTGCGCGCTTCAGCGCGGCCTCAGCGTACACATCCTGACCCTGCTCGCGCAGCAGGCTACCTAAATTTATCCACGCCGCGGCAAAATCCGGGCGAACGGCGAGCGCCCGCCGGTAGCGCGTCTCGGCCTCCTTTACGCGCCCCATGCGCGCCAGCACAAATCCAGCAGCAAACTGGGCCTCCGGCAGCCGTGGCTGAAATGCGAGCGCCGCCTCGCAGTGGTCAAGAGCTTCTTCATTCCGTCCCATAAAAGCCAGCGCATTGCCCAGGCCCAGGTGCGCTGCTACAAGCGCCGGCCGCTGCCGCAGCGCCAGCTCAAACTCGGCCGCTGCCTCCTCCGCGCGGCCAGTGGCGATCTTCAATTCGCCCAGCCCGATTCGCGCCGGCGCGTTCATCCCGTCGAGCCGGATCGCCTGACTGTAGGCCTGTTCCGCTTCCGCAAAGCGCCCCTTGGCCTTCAGCGCCTGCCCCAGCGCCACCCATGCCGCATCCATCCGTGGCGCAACAGCCACGCCAGCTTCAGCCATCTTCACAGCGGATTCAATCTGGCGGCTCGCCAGCGCCACCAGGCTCATCCCTACCAGCGCTTCGGCATCGCAGGGATTCCGCTCCAGCAATCGCTGGTAACCGAGCGCAGCCTCGGTCAGGCACCTGGTCAGCTTCCCAGCCGTCCCTTTGGAGAGGCCCGGCCTGCATTTCGTCTTTTCCAGTGCGATCTCCGGTGCGCTCTCAATCACAGTTCCGCCTCACCGCTCGAATCATCCCTTCTCGCGGCCCACACATTCTGGAACCTACGGCAAAACCAGAGATGGTGTGTCCTGTTCAGTATTGCGTAAGGTCGCCGCTCCTTGGGGTCGCGGCTACTTAAGAGCTGTGACTTCGGGCTACAGCATCTCTGGTTTTGCTATAGGCCCTCCTGCGCCGGCACTCAACAGGGAAACTCCAGCATCATGCGTTTTTCGGTGCGCAGTTTCCCATTTCTTCCGTAAAGTCTTGATTTGGGACAATCGCGTGCGCCGCCCAGGCTGAAGCCAACCCACCTGGTTCCGGCCACCCCGGACTATCATCAAGCTGTGCAGCCGCACGATCATCCCGGCGACATTCATCTCGGCGACATTCTGGCCAACGCGATTACCCATGGCATTGGCGCGGGATTGGCGATCGCCGGCGCGGTCTGCCTCATCGCCGCTTCCACGCGCGGAACCCCACGGCTCATCGTCAGTTGCGCTGTTTTTTCGGGCGCCCTGGTTTTTGTCTACGTCTGTTCCACGCTCTACCACTCCCTGGCCCGCACCCGCGCCCGGCACGTCCTCCGCATCCTCGACCACGCCGCCATCTACCTGCTTATCGCCGGCACCTACACGCCATTCACGCTTGTGTCGTTGCGCGGGCCGCTGGGCTGGATCCTCTTCGCAGTGGTCTGGTCGCTGGCCGTGGCAGGTATCGTCTTCAAGAGCTTCGCCGTCGACCGCTTCGCTGTAGCTTCAACCCTCGTTTATCTGCTGCAGGGATGGCTCGCGGTTTTCGTGGTGCGCTCGCTTCTTCACGCCATCGGCTGGCACGGGATGCTCTGGCTCTTCGCGGGTGGCCTGGCCTACACCTTCGGCATCGTCTTCTTCGCGCTCGACCGCCGGCGCTACTTCCACGCCGCATGGCACATCTGCGTTCTCGCCGGCAGCATCGCCCACTACTTTGCGATTCTCTTCTTTGTCGTTCCGCCGCGCGCGTAAGAGAGGCCGGCGCGCTGCGCAGCCGGAGTTGGGACTCTCGCTGGGAAGCCAGGGCGGGCAGAGTGCCGAATTCTGGCGCGCGGTCAATCTACAATCGGTATAAGACCTTCACCCTATACCTTCTCGGGGTTCCGTTATGCGGCTTTTCCGCAAAAAACTGAAGCAAGAACACAAGATCATGTTGCAGGCGGAGCGCGCCCAGGGCGCTCTCTTGCCTGAATACCACCGCGCCACCCCCGAATGCCCGCATCCCAGCCGCTGGCGCATGTACGACTCAATGACCGCGGAAGCCGAGGTGCTGGAGTTTCTCCGCACTCTGGTCACGACGCTCAAGCCTGACCTTATCGTTGAAACCGGGGCGTTTCTGGGCGTCAGCACGGTGTGGATGGCGGAAGGTCTGCGCGAAAACGGTTTCGGGCGCATTGTGAGCTGCGAACTCGATCCCGTGGTCTTCGCCAAAGCGCAGGAGAAGATCGCCGCATCAGGCCTGAGCGAGTGGATCGACCTGCGCAATGTGTCGAGCTTCGAGCTGGAAACAGAGGGACAGATCGATCTCTTCTTCAGCGATAGCGATCTCGACATCCGCGAGAAGGAAGTGCGGCAATTCCTGCCGCGGATCAGCCCCAACGGCCTCATTCTGATGCACGACGCCAGTTCGCATCCGGGAACGGTCCGCGAGGCGGCGCTTCACCTCGAAGCCGAAGGACTGATCTCTATGGTTTTGCTAAACACCCCTCGCGGGTTGGCCATTGCACAAAAAAGAGAAGGACGGAAGTAGCCCGAGACGGCGTGCGCGGCGTTCGCTTTACTGTATTCGGCGGCTCCGCTTGTAAGAGTGCGCCCGACGGACCCTTGAATTGCCCCGGATCAGATCAGCGCATCGCTTTTTCCCGCGTTTCCTGTGGCATTCTGGCGGTTTGGCACTTGTTCGGTTGTGAATAGCCCGCGAATGTGGTTCGTCGCCACCACCCACGGCAATACGAGTGAAAAGACGAACCGCGCCGCAATTGCTCCCATCCCATGCTGGCTCAGGTCTTTCCAGTCGAGACGAAGGGCAACCCACACCTCCAGCGCCAGAATCGCCACCAGCGGCACCGTGCTCCAGGGCAGGCAGGCCAGCGCA
>JAJXXG010000924.1 GCA_021781255.1 Acidobacteriota bacterium | reverse complement strand
GGCGCCCACCTTCCGGATTCTCGATCGAGCAGCCTGTGTCTGGGTTGATCACGCCTCCGAGTTCCGGACCGCATTTTGCGGTCAAGAAGGCGTGCCGCCAGAAATACGACAGCTTGCCCTTGTCCTTGGGAATGATGAATACCGAACACTTCGGGCAGCGCCGCTGCCATCCGTCTCGGCCCATGCCACGCAAATCGGCAAGGGAGAGTTGCATCCCTTCGTACACGATCCGCCCCCTGCGCAAGCGGATCTCGCAGACCCCATGCGCCTGTTTGGGATCCCCGCCGTTCCGCATATCCTCGACCAGGAAGGTTCGCGCAAACGGGATCGTCTTAATCGCTTCTCGCGCCCACTTCTTCGCGATGTGCGAAGGGCACATCACCAGAATGGTTCGTGCATTGAGCACGTGCGCCACGCCCAGCGCCATGAAGGTCTTGCCCGCGCCGCATTCGGCAACGATCCGCGCCGCGCGGGAAGATCTGAGATGCTTCGCCAACCCTCCAATCGCAATGGCCTGGGCCGGGAGCGCCGACCGCAGAAGGGCTGACAGATCTCCGGGAATCTTATCCGTCGTGTTCTGAAGCGGCGGGTACATTGCGAGGATGCGCGCACCGAGTTCCCCCGCGTTTGCCCTGAGATATGTTGCGATGTCAGTTATGTTGTCATGATTCACAAAAGCACCTTCTCATCAGCCCATCGCGTGCGTTGATGGCCACATAACCTGCATACTTGGCTGGTTTTCAAATTCACTGCAAGGAGTCAGCCAAGTGTTCGATCAGGTGATGAAACGCAGCAATTGGGTATGGATTTACAAGATGGGCCGTTTTGCAGAAGAGCGGCGTGCCTTTCTTAGCGATCTGAACGAGCAGGGGCATAGTATGCAGACGCTCCGGAGTGTTAATAGATTCTTGCTTGGAATCGCGGAGAGAGTGAACGTGCGGCGATCAACAGAAATCACTGAGATGCAGATCGTCCGAGCGGCAAAGGATTGGGTCGCGAAGTCATGCGCGCCGCATTCCAAAACCGAAACGTGCGAGGCTGCTACCAAACGATTCGTCTACATCGCCAAGAATTGGCTTCGCTTTCTTGGCAAGTGGCATGATCCGGAACGGAACCCCCAGTTCAGGGCTGAGCTCGACAGTTTCTTGAAAGAGCTACGGGACGAACGAGGATATACTGATCAGACTCTTTCCACGCGCGAATCAGGGTTGAACGTTTTCTTCGAATGGCTTGGGAAGCAGGGCATTCCTCTGAAGGAAGTGTCGCCCCAGATTCTTGCAGCGTACTTTGTTGAAAACAAAAACCGCGGCTGGAAGAAGGCAACAATAAAAGTGTATGCACAGTCTCTTCGAGCCTTTTTCCGTTACGCGGCAAAGCAGAACTGGTGCGCGCCTGGATTGGCGGAAACGATAGAGCGCCCTCGCATATATTCACAGGCCGGTCTTCCGGAAGGGCCCAGTTGGGAGCAGGTGCGACGTTTGATTGCGAGCCTTGACTCGGATCGCCCAGGCCACATTCGCGATCGTGCAATCATTCTTCTGTTGGCGGTATACGGTCTGCGCATCGGGGAAGTCTGTGCCCTGACATTGGATGATCTCGACTGGACCAACGAAAAGATCCTGGTGCGGCGTCCAAAGAATAGGACGATCCAGGAGTTCCCCCTTACCGCAGAGGTGGGAAACGCCATTCTCAAGTATCTCCAGTTGGTGCGCCCGCAATGCGCCTCTCGAAGTGTTTTTCTCTTGCTGCGGGGGCCTCATCGGCCAATGAAGTCGAAGCATGCCTCCCGTTCTATCTTTCTTCGAGTTCGAACTCTAGGTTGCCGTCTGCCACATTATGGTCCCCATGTTTTGCGCCACGCCTGCGCTACCCATCTGCTGGACGAAGGCTTCTCGCTCAAGGCGATCGGCGATCACCTCGGCCACCGCTCAACGCGGTCGACGCGAATCTATGCAAAGGTCGACCGTAAGAAGCCGGGGCAAGTCGCGGACGGTGGACTATCGACCTTAGCCGAGTACCTGCGAATGCAGGCACAGCCAATTACGGCAGCCTGGGCAAAGGATCGCGTGAACTCGCTTCGGGAGGTCTCCAATCTCGGGTTAGGAGGCCTCCAATGAAGCTTTCCCCTGCGATTGAAGAGTTCATCCGATACAAGCAGGCACTGGGGAACTCGTATGCGAGCCCGGCCCGCTCCCTGAAAGTGTTTCTCAAGCAAACCGGGAATGTCGATTTCGATCAACTCAGTGTGCACGATGTCGAGGCGTTCCTGCTAGGCCATAGTGGTAGAGTTACGAGCGTTTGGTTTCACCGATATTGTGTGCTCGGCTGTTTCTTTCGTTTCGCAACCAGCCTCGGGTACATGCATCACCGAATACTCCCGAACACAATCCCGGAAAAACCGCCGCGCTTCGTTCCCTACATTTATTCAACTGAAGACATGCGGCGGTTGCTGGGAGTTCCTGATTCGCACTACTCGCCGACATGTCCATTGTCGCCGGACACCATGCGCACGCTGCTCCTCGTACTCTACGGTACCGGACTGCGCCTGGGTGAGGCGGCTCGCCTGAAGCATGAAGACGCGGATTTCAGAAAAGGGACACTGACCATCCGGGAAACGAAGTTCGGCAAGTCCCGACTGGTTCCAATTGGGAGAGATCTTGTCAGCCTCTTGAGACTGTACCGCATGAGGCATCGGCCACGTTTCGGGTACGAGCGTCCCCCGACGGTACTGGCCACAAAAATAGGAATGATGATCGGAAACGATCATGCAGACCATCAGTTCCAATGGCTGAGGAAGGAGGCGGGCGTACTGCGATTCGATACCGCCCGCTATCAGCCACGGCTGCATGATTTTCGGCACACGTTCGCCGTGACTCGTCTTGTGACCTGGTATCGCGAAGGGAAAGATGTTCAAAGGATGCTCCCGCTTCTATCCACATACCTAGGTCACTGCGGAATCGACGAGACATCTGTGTACCTCAAGATGACACGGGAATTGCTTCAGGAGGCCAATCGCTGTTTTGAACGCTACGCCTTCCCGGAGGTGGACCATGCCGGATAACGCCGCTGTGGGTTTCTGGGTCCGCCGGTTTCTCTCAGATCACCTGATGCATGAACGCGGAGTGTCGCGAAACACCCAGCAGAGCTATCGCGACACGTTTTGCTTATTCCTGCCGTTTGTCTCCAGCCGGCTCAAGACTGCGGTCGATAGACTCGCAATCGACGACCTCTCTCCCAATGTCGTTTCGGATTTTCTGGCGCACCTCGAACAAAGTCGAAGCTGCTCGGTCGCCACGCGGAATCAGAGGCTTGCTACCCTCCACGCCTTTGCTAGGTTCACAGGCGAGTCGAGTCCTGAGCATGTAGAGTGGTGCGCACAGATTCGTCAAGTTCCCTTTAAACGAGGCTGGCGGAGGCCGGTCCCGTACCTTGAAAAAGATGAGATCGATGAGCTTCTTCGTGCTCCAGATTGCGCGACTGACCACGGCCAACGAGATCACGCCCTGCTTTTGTTTCTCTACAACTCGGGCGCACGAGCTACGGAGGCCGCCCGAATCATGATCGAGGATTTGGCGTGGGACGCAACGGGCACTGGCTCAGTGAAGATTCGTGGAAAAGGCCGGAAAGTTCGGTTCTGCCCACTCTGGAAAAAGACAATGGCTGAAATTCGACCGCTTATTCGGGGAAGAGATGCACCGAATCCCTTGTTCCTCAATCGATATGGTGATCCAATAACACGGTTCGGAATTCACACGCTCGTCGCGCGTCATGCGGAAAGCGCAGCGATGAAGCTTCCGTCGCTGAAGACCAAACGTGTAAGCCCGCATACGATTCGTCACACAACAGCGACCCACCTGCTTCGTGCTGGAGTTGATCTCAACACGATCAGGGCATGGCTGGGCCACGTTTCGCTTGACACCACCAACATCTATGCGGAAACAGACCTAGCCATGAAAGCTAAGGCTCTCGCTGCCTGTGATCCAGGAGGCGGCAATCGCAGAATCAAGAAAAGGTGGCGAGATGATCCCAACATAATGGAATTCCTTCGCAGGATCTGAGTTCAACCAGCTTTTCGTCCATCTCGTTGACTCTCCCGGGAGACGATTTCAGATCGCCATCCCGGGCTTTCAGTTTAACTGGCCCTGCCAAAGATGGTCCCTGTAGGAAGAATGATGAAAAGGCAAAATGAATTCAGATTGAGTTCCTTATTCGCTTCGCAGCGCCTGCATTGGGTCTACCGAGGCGGCCCGGCGCGCCGGCAGCCATGATGCAAGAGCGACGATTAGAAGAAAAGCCGCTGTGATTCCCATGTAGGTGAGTGGATCGGTCGCCTTTGTCTCGACGAGAATGCTGCGAATGGAGCGAGTGAGCAGCAGGGCGATAACGCAGCCAGCCAGGATGCCTGAAATCCCAAGTGCAAGGCCCTGCCGGACCACAAGACCGAACACGCGGCCTCGCGTGGCTCCAAGAGCCATGCGCACGCCGATCTCGGCGGTGCGTTGGCGAACCGCAGTCGAAAGCACTCCATAGATTCCCAAAGCAGCGAGCAGCACGGCGATGCCGGCGAACGTCGCAATCAGCGCAAAACAGAGCCGAGTGGTTGCTTGCGATTCTTCGAGAAGAGCGTCCATCGGACGCACTTCCGTCAAAACGATCCGGCTGCTTACTTTTGCAAGCTGCTCACGAACCAGACGGTCGTAGCTCGCCGGATTTCCGGTGACCCGCAATCCCCAGCGCGCAGCGAAGCCGTGGCCCATGAATCCATCAGTCACATACAACTCTTCGCGGCCCATGTCGGCCAGCGATGTGTCTCGCTGATGCGCCACCACACCAATAATCTCGGCCCATTCCGGCTCTGGCGTGCGCAGCCGAATCAAAATTCGTTTACCGATGGCCGACTGCCCCGGAAATGCCTTTGAAGCGAGGAGTTGATCGATGACAACAAGGCTCCGTCCCCCTGCATTGTCCGCCTCTGTGAACGTGCGACCGGCAAGCAGGGGCGTGTGGAGTGTCCCGAAATAGCCGGGCAGGACTACCTGATAGTCAACCGCCTGAAACTTCGTTGCGTCGCTCATCGCCTGCTCGGTTCCCCAGCGGATCGGGAAAAACTGGTCTGCAAGCGGAAACGGACTAGCTGCGGTCACCGCCGTAACTCCGGGGATTGCCCGAAGCGCGTCTTGTACTTCATGCACAAAAGCATCCTGCTGCTGTGGGTTTGGCTGGCCGGGCCAAAGAGCTTGAAAAGTAAGAAGCCCGCGTGCGTCAAAACCCGGATCGATATTTTCAAGCCTGATAAAGCTGCGAAGCATGAGCCCGGCTCCCACCAGGAGCGCGAAGGAAAGTGCGATCTCCGTAACGACCACGCTATCGCGCAGCATTCTTCCGCCGGCAAGAAGAGAGTTTCGTCCGCTCGTGCGCAAGACGCTCATGAGCACCGGACGAGAGACATGCAGAGCCGGCACCAAGGCGAAGATCATAGCAGCACACAAGCCAAAAAGCGGAGTAAGCGCCAGTACGGCGGGATCGATTTGGACGCTGCGCAACAGCGGTTGGCTGAGCGGCGCAAGCTGTGACAACTCCCGCAAGGCCGCCCATGCCAAACCAAGCCCGAGTAGCGTACCGGTCGCGGTA
>JAJXXG010000107.1 GCA_021781255.1 Acidobacteriota bacterium | reverse complement strand
TGTATTTCGATCCGTCTTCGTGGAGGCGACGAGCTGGTTGACTTCCTCGCCGACCCGTTTGAGCGACTCCGACTTGGTAGATACGTAGATGTCAATCACCCTGCGGATCTGGTAGTGATCCACTTCGGTTGGAGTATTGATCTCCTTGATCTGCGCCACCGATTGCAGCGGCGTATATCCGGTGATGTTTGCTCCACGCAGAGGAATATTCTTGAAGTCCTCCATGCTCATGTGTTGAATATTGCGGTTGAAGTACTGCACCGTGACCATGTAGTTGTTGCCGGTCTTGGGATCGATCCAGTAGCTTGGCGCGATCATGCCGCTGGAAGTCATTGCTGTAATAACGTTATCAACCACATCTTCCGCCGAAAGCCCAACTTGGCTTGCGCGTTCACGATCGATATTCAGCGCAAGACCTGGATAGTGCACATCCTGGGGAATGAAAACGTCATTCACGTTTGGCATCCGCTTGATCTTGTCGGAGAGTTTCTCGGCAAGCGCGTATGCTCCGTCCATATTCATCGAGCTGATCTGGATATCGATCGGCGCAGGCAAGCCCTGATTGATGACGGAGTCAACCAGACCACCGCCTTGAAAGTACGTGGTGAGCTCCGGCATCTGTTGAGAGAGCTTACGACGCACCATGTCCATGTATTTGTAACTGCCGATGGAGTGATCTTCCTGCAGGCTTGTCTGCACAAATGCCGTGTCCATCGAAGCATTGCTGGTGTAGATCGAGGAAAGATCAGGATAGACGCCGATGTTCGAGACGATCATGTCCATGTCTTTGGGACGGACAGTGTCGCGAATGATCTTCTCCACCTTCGCGACATAGTCGTTGCTCACTTCAAGCCGCGTGCCGCTTGGCATTCTCAGGTTGATCACAAACTGCCCTGGATCAGTGCGCGGGAAATAAGCTCTTCCGAGAAACGGGAAGAGCAGAGCCAGAACCAGAACGATGCTGCCCAGAATGACCGCCGCAGTGAAGCCCGGCCGCACCAGCACCCGCTTCGCCAGCGATTCATAGCTATCCAGAAAGTGCTGGAAGTATTCATTGAATCTGGCAACGAAGCGATCGAACCACGAGCGCTTCTTGTGTTCCTCACCCTCTCCATGGTGCAGGTTGATGAAGTTGGCGCAGTAGAGCGGCACCACCGTCATTGCGAAAATGTAGGAGGCAAAGATCGAGAGCACAACACCGAGCGCCAGCGGAGTGAAGATGTATTTACTGACGCCGGTCAGAAATGTAACCGGGAAAAATACGATCGAGGTCGTGGAAGTTGCGGCCAGCACGGCAAGCGAAACTTCCATGCCGCCCTCTTCGGCTGCTTCGTGTGGCGGCTTTCCCATTTCCATAAATCGGAAGATATTTTCAAGCACCACGACCGAGTCATCGATCAATCGAGAAAACGCCAGCGCCAGTCCTCCCAGCAACATCGTGTTGATCGAGCCGCCCATCGCGTTTGTGATGAGCAGACAGACCAGCGCCGACAGCGGAATGGACAGCAGCACCGCAAACGTTGCGCGCGGGCTCCCCAGGAAAATCAGAATCATCAGACCGGTAAGTCCAAGGCCGATTGATGCTTCCTTGATGAGGTTCTTGATTGCAAGTTTTACGAAGATGGATTGGTCGAACACCACCGCAGTCTTGAGCGATGTAGGAATGTCGACCAGGTTCTTGATCGCTTCCTTCATACCGTTGACGATGGTGATGGTATTACTATTGCCGCCCTGCTTCAGCACGGGCACATAGACCGAGCGCTGTCCATCGATGCGCACAATGTTGTATTGCAGCGCGCCGGAGTCTTCCGCTTTTCCTACATCCGCTACCAGCACTGAAGAGTTGCCGACCGTCTTCAATGGCATAGCGTTCATGCCTTTAGCGCTGCCAAATTGACTGTTCGCGTAGATGTTGTAGTCTTTGCTCCCGATACGAACGTCACCTGCCGGCAAGATCAGGTTGGAGCTGTTCACCGCTTTTACAACATCCATCAGGCTCAGGTTATGAGCTTCCAGCTTCTGTGGATCGACATAAACCTGAATCTGCCTGTACGTACCGCCAAACGGCTGCGGCACCGATGCGCCCTGCACATTCGAGATCTGGTTTCTTACTTGGAACTGCGCCAGATCCTTGAGTTCCGTTTCGTTCAGCCCCTTACCTTTCAGGGTCACCAGGCACACCGGCATACTCGATGCGTCCATGCCAAGCACCACAGGCGGCAAAGTACCGGGGGGCAATCGCCGAAGATCGGCCATTGCCAGGTTTGCGATATTACTTAGAGCCGAGTTCGGATCGGTGCCCGGCTTGAAGTAAATCTTGATGAGACTAACGCCGGTCAGAGAACGGGATTCACTATGATCGATATTTGCGCCGAGGGTAAAGAATCGTTCAAAGGTGTCGGTAATATCGGCTTCGATCTGTTCTGGTGGCATACCGTTATAGAACGTCGCCACCACCACGACCGGCATCTTGATCTCAGGAAACAGATCGACCGGCATGCTCAGGATGTTGACCACTCCAATGAGGGCAACAACCAGGCAGAGCATGATGATGAAGTACGGGTATTTAAGGGCAAACTTAGGCATCTACTCCGCGCCTCCCGACTCCGTATTCAAGTCGATCATGCTGCCGGCTTCGTGCATAATGTCGTTGTTCGGTGAGGGCGCAAGCTGCGGATCGACCGTCTCGCCGTGTTCGTATTTGCCTTGGCCGCCATCAATCACGCGATCGCCTTCCTGCACGCCGCTCTTGATCTCAACCAGGTGAGAGCCTGCGATGCCGACCTGCACCACGCGCTTCTCAACCTTGTTCTGCTGGTTGACCACCAGCACTACCTGATCGTCACCCTCCTTCATCACGGCCTCAACAGGCACCGTGAGAATGTTGGAATGGTGCGCCAGCTCCAGCATGGTGTTTGCATACATTCCCGGAGTAAGGGAGAGGTCTTTATTCGGAACATCGATTTCCGTTTCCATCGTGCGCGTGTCGAGGCTGACATTGCGGGTAAACCGCACAACCATGCCGGTAAAGGAGCGGTTGACCGCATCCACCCTCACCTGCATCGGCTGCCCGACATGCACGTAAGCCACGGCGCTCTCCGGCACCGGCACCCGCAGACGAAGCAGGTCGCTCTGAGAAACCTTGACCACCGGCAGGCTCTGTACTTCAGAAGATGTCCCGGCCTGGATCAACGCGCCTGTATCGGCATAGCGCCAGATCACAACGCCGTTCAGCGGAGAGACAACATGGGTATAGTCATTGAGGTCGTTGACCCTCTCGCGGTTGGCGCTCGCCATTGCAGCCTGCTGCTTCGCGGCAGCCAAGGCCGACTTCGCAGCATCAATCTGCGCCTCGGACGAAAGATCCTTCGCCTGGGCATTGTCCAGTTCCTGTTGCGCGATCAATCCTGGCTGCGCCTTGGATGCCGCTATCAGGCGCGTGTAATCGGCATGAAGGGCTGCGTGGACTGACTCCGTGCGCTGCACTTCGTGAGTTTCGCGGGTAATCTCTTCGCGTGCCCGCTGTGCCTCGGCAACCGTCTCCTGCAGTTGGGCATTGAGTTCCGGCACCTCAAGGATGGCCAGTGTCTCGCCCGCATGGACCTTGTCGCCGATATCAACGTAGATGTTTTTGATGTAGCCAGCTACCTTGGCGTGGACATCCACCACCTGGTAGGGCTGGAACTGACCCGCCAGGGTCAGCACATGTTCAATGGCGCCGCGCTTAACCGCTACCACCCTGGCTGCGGGTGTGCTCGATGGCCTTTCAGCCGCACTGGCCTTCGATTCGTCTTTTTGATGGCCTTTATAGAGCACCAGTACTACAGCAAGGACGACGACAACGATGCCGATCCAGATCAAGGAAGATCGCTTCCGCATAGTCAGAACACCTTCTTCGAAAGTTCTATTGGGGCCAAGGCGCAGATACACTGATCCCGCCAAAGCATGTATTCATGGGGCGGCGCATGGATACAGCACTCCCTGCGCCAGATATCTGAAGAGATTTTTAGAGACGGGTAGGCGGAGGACGGTGAAACAGGGGCGTAACGCGGAGATAGGACTTCTGAGGGACGAGGGACTCCGAAGCCTGCCAGTTCCGGAACCGCACCATCATTGCCATCGTCGCAATCAGACTCAACAGCGCAACAAAAGACTGTGCTGGAATCTCGGGTACGGGAGGATGACTCTCCGGGCGTTGCACGCTGGGAGCTTTATCTCGTTCACGATCTGTCAACAGCTTGGCAGCTGTCATGTGATGTGAAGAGGCTTGCGGGGGATCGTACAAGGAAAGCTTATACCGCAGGCCCCAGAAGAAAACCGTCACTCCCAACAGGATGAACGCCGCTGAGAGCATTCGTATACCATGTCGACTTGGAAGGAAGCGATTCATCTACGATTTTTCTATCCGGTAGAGCGGGTTAGCAACCCACGGGAAAAAGTTCTCTGTTCATTGATAGCAGAAAGCACTCAAAGGTTAGCAAAAAATATCTTATCAGTGAAATATTTTTCTATAACAAGCCGTTCATCTCCCCGTTAGATGAACAAAGCCATTGGAAACAAGTGAGTTAGCCGCGATCTCGCGAATAGTTTTCGTGCTTTCAGGTTACATCAGAAAAGCCTGTTTGTCTTCTAGCCCGGTTGCGAGCGTTCAAAAAACCGCTCCATGAATTTCGTATCGAAGTCCCCGGAACGAAATTCTGCATCGGCAAAGATGCGCCTGTGCAAAGGAATCGTAGTATGAATCCCCTCTACGACGAACATATCCAGCGCCCGCTGCATCCGGTTCATCGCCTCTTCGCGGTTCTTTCCGTGGACGATAAGCTTCGCAATCAAGGAGTCGTAGTAGGGCGGCACCACTCCCTCGGCATACTGCGCCGTATCCACGCGAACTCCATTTCCCCCCGGAATATTGAACGCCGTAATCTTACCGGCAGAGGGGGTAAACTTCTCGGGATGCTCTGCATTGATTCGGCACTCGATAGCATGGCCACGCACAGTAAGAGGCTCGGTCAGGATGCTGGATAGCTTTTCGCCGGATGCAATTCGAAGCTGCGCCTTCACCAGGTCAATGCCCGTCACCATCTCCGTGACAGGGTGCTCCACCTGGATGCGCGTATTCATCTCGATGAAGTAGAGCTTGCCATCTTCATCCATCAGGAACTCGACGGTTCCCGCATTCTGATATCCCACATGCTCAAGAGAGCGCTTCAGCGTCTTGCCTATCTCCTCGCGCATCTTGGGCGTCACCTGCAAGGAGGGCGACTCCTCGATCAGCTTCTGGTGGCGCCGTTGAATCGAGCACTCGCGCTCGCCGAGCGAAAGCACGTTGCCGTGCTCATCCGCCAGCACCTGGAACTCAATGTGCCGGGGCCGCTCGATAAATTTCTCCATGTAGAGATCGCCGTTGCCGAAGGCATTGGCAGCCTCCGTGTGCGCAGCCTGAAACAGTCCAGGCAGCTCCGCTTCGGAGCGGATAACGCGCATGCCGCGCCCGCCCCCGCCAGCAGAAGCCTTGAGGATCACCGGAAAGCCCACCGTGCGAGCCCACTCGATCGCCTCACCCTCGCTCTGGATAACCCCTTCTGAGCCGGGCAGAATCGGCACCTTGGCCTTCTTCATGGCCATGCGCGCC
>JAJXXG010000185.1 GCA_021781255.1 Acidobacteriota bacterium | reverse complement strand
GCCGGCAATGGGTAAAAGGCCATGCCGACCTCATTGGGCAGAATGGTGAAGATCCCGGCGGATGCAGTTGTGGTGGACCCACCCACCTGCATTCCGACAAACTCGAATTCATTCGAGTTGTAGCCGGCTTTGAGCTCCACCCGGTCGTTGCCGAATTCCTTGTACAAGTACAGCTGCCAAATGCCGAGCTTCTTCGGTCCATCGGTGCGCCAGCTTGCCCAATCCCACATGCCGGCGATATCGAGCTGTGTGTGACGGAGGCCTAATTGATGGAGATCGGCCGAGAAGATTCCGGTCAGGACTTCGGTCTCGAACGGGTACTGGCCCGTGTATTGCTGCGCATCGGGATTCGAGGGGGCTCGCAAGCTCTCCTGACTGTACGAAGTGAAGATATTGAAGCGGAGCGCAGCGCCCTCGGCTAACATCGACTGGCGAAATGTTCCGTCCACGTTCAAAACACTGTCGGAAAATGGCGGCTGAACGGCATCGCCGCCCTTCATGTTCAGGTCTTCGATGGAACGGCTCTCGCTTTGTGCAGCTCCGGTGGCGCAACACAGAATGAAGAAAGCGCATAGGGCTATCCATTGGTACAGGCTCCCTGGCTTCGTTTTCAATGCTTTCTCCGTGGATAGGTTTTGCTTGCAAAGGTAGCTCGCGCCCACTCTTCGCCAAGCGCCGTCAAGCGAACATGAATGATTGCCAATACCCGGATTCGCTGGACGCAGACCAGGGCCAGCGGAAACCCGAAGCTCAGGAGACAACAGCGCGCACTGAGACGACCAACATTTCCTCGGCTACCGCAGTGCCGAAGCAATGCCGAAGCTCAAGAAGATCATGAGCACAGAGGAGGCAGGAATCAACAAGAGAGCCTTGCCGAGCCGCTCCGGCTTTTCGCCCGCGACGGCGCCAATGATTCGCGAACTCACGGCCAGCCCAATCCATCCGCAGGTGATGACAACGCCCATGGCCGTTGCGCCCAGGACGGGGAAGGCCGAGCCGGCGATGGCCAGCACCGTGGGAAACACCGGAGCCATGGAGACGCCCGCAAGAAAGACCACGGCGAATGCCGTCGCAGGCCGGCTGGCGCGCAGCATGAAAAAAGTTGTGAATGCCATGGCAACCGAGGCCGCCAGGATGACCGTAACCGCCGGAACCCGCATCAACACCGGGGAAACCACCATGCGGCCGACCAGCATGCCTAATGCAAACCCCAGCGAGAGAATGTTCAGAGCCTTTTCCTGGGGTACGCCGCGGGCAATCAGATGGCGCGGCAGCCAGTTCCACACTCCCACCTCGCAAGAGATATAGAGGAAGAGAAACAGCCCGAGCAGATAAAGCAACGGATTACCCAGGATGGGTCCTACTTGCGCCATGGGAAATCCGCCTTGTCCGGACGGCTTCGGCATGGCGGGAATTACCTGCACCAGCAACGCAATGGAAGTGAGCGAAGCCACCGCGTAGCAGAGGCGCACCCAATTCCGGCTGAACAGATTGGCGGAAAGAAACGGCGTCGCGAATCCGCCCAGGCCGAAGAAGAGGTTCACCAGATTGAGCGCCGTCGCGCGGTGGTCGGAGCTCACGGCGCTCACCAGTGCATTGGCGCCGGTCACCACGATGCCGCCTCCAGCGCCCAGCAGGAACAGCAGGACCAGGATGGTGGCAAAGCCTTTGACGCGCGGCAGAGAAAAGAGCGCGATGACAATCAGGGCAAGACCAAGGACCAGCCCTATTTTCTCTCCCTGCGTGTCAAGCAAAGGGCCGGTTAAAAGCGAGGCCAGGATGAGCGCCAGCGCCAGGGCCAGGGCGATGGTTCCATTCTGCGAAGGCGTCAGGTTAAAGCGGCGGGAAAGATCGGGAAGAATGGTTCCCAGCATGGCCGCGATCATTCCGTACACAAAGATCGCCAAAACTGCCGCAAGTATCAACATCGGATCGTGCTCCTCTGGGAGTCGTCATTCGCCCTGAACGCTCAGCCAACATTTTGCATTGCGGCCGGCTTCGCCGCGCACTCTTGCCCGGCATCGACATCTTCCCAAACGCCGCCCTTTGCGTAACTGCGAAGCATGGCTTCCACGACGCATCCCATCCGGTAGCCGTCCTCGAAGGTGGCTGTGGCCGCGGGCTTGGCTTCTGGATCTCCGTCGCTGCGAATCCATGTGTAAGCATCGGAGATGACGTTAAAGAACGCATCGGACCATCCCGCCTGATGGCCACCGGGCAAGCGCGAATAGCGTTGCGCCTCGGGCAGCAGTTGGGAAGGATCCTTGGTCAGCGTGCAATTGGGCCCCGCGGTGCGCCCCAGCCACAATTCATTCGGCTGCTCCTGCTGCCAGCGTACGGAGAGCTTGCGCCCGCACAGCTCCAGCGTCAGATCGTTCTTGTGACCGGGAAGAACCTGCCCGACGATCAGGCTCCCCCTGGCCCCGGTGTCGAATCGCAGCAGCACGCAGGCAAGGTCTTCACTCTCGATCCTGACCTGCCGGCTGCCTTCAAGGGCGCCCTTGGAGAAGGCCTGCTGAGCGGGATCCGTGACGTAACGCACGGGAACCACCGTCGTCAAATCGGCGAGTACGGAGACAATCCGCGCGCCTGAGACATGCTGCGCCAGATCGCACCAGTGCAGTCCGATGTCGCCCAATGCCGAGCTGGCGCCGCCCTTGGACGGATCCAGACGCCATGAATAGGTCTCCGGCTCGGTGAGCCAGTCCTGCATGTAATGCCCGTGAATCAAGGGGATGGGCCCGAGTTCCCCGGCGGCCGACATCAGCCGCGCCTGCTGCACGGCAGGATGGCAGCGATAGTTGAAGATCAGCACATGCGCCTTGCGCGACGCCATCGCGATGTCGCGCAACTGCCTGGCCTCGTCCGCGTTCAGCGCCAGCGGCTTGTCGCAGATGATGTGCTTGCCGGCTTCCAGAACCATCCGGTTGACCGGGGAGAGGAGATAGTTCGGCGTCGTATTGTGAATGACATCGATGTCGGGGTCATTGACGAGATCCTCGAAACGTCCATAGGCGCGATCCACATTCAGATCTTTGGCCCGCTTGTCGGCCGCTTCCTGGCAGTAGTCGGCGATGGCAACCACATCCACGTTGCCCAGCCGCCGCACCGCGTCAATGTGGTGCGTCGCAATGAATCCAGGACCAATCAGGCCCATGCCAATTCTTTTCTTCGACATTGAATCCAGATCTCCGATCTTCAGACTCCCCCGCCCCACTCTGGCGGGGAAGAGTCTTGCGAGCTACCTTAGGCGGAAAAATAAAATAAAACAACGCAACACACGTAACAATACGGATAAGCCTGCAGCTTGAATCGTTCGCGGCGGCCTGCAAACGAGAAAATCGCGTCATTCCGCACAGAGGGCGCCGCCGCGCATCGGCTGCGCTGCGGCGCCCGCCCCGCTAAGAGGCAAGAAGCCCGGCAAGATAGTCGAAGTCGATCTTGGCTGCCTCCAGCGCCGTCTGATTATGGAACGGCGGATCGTGGTCCACAATATAGTACGCAATGTGCAGGTGCGCCTTCGCGTAAGCCACAATCTCCTTGAAGGGCACCAGCCCCTGCCCCAGATCCACAACCTTCTGCTGCCGGTCCGTTCCCAGGGCCGTCACCGGCGGCACAAGCACCGAGAAGTCCTTGAAATGCAGCAGCGGGAACCGCGACGGAGCGGACTTGATGATCTGCAGGGGATTGGCGCCCCCGACCGTCATCCAGCCCAGATCGGCCTCGAACTGAACCAGTTTCGGGTCGGTTTCCTTCATCACGATCGAGTAGCCGGTCTCGCCGTCTTCGAAGGTGCGAAACTCCACGTTGTGATTGTGGTAAGCGTATTGCATCCCGCGCTTCTGCGCCTTGACCGCGATTTCGTTGGCTTCCTGCGCCATGCTCTTGAAATCGTCGCGGCTGAGGTGATTCATCCGGTCCATGATGGCGGCCATATCGTGCGACTTCAACGAGGGCGGCGGCAGAATGGAGCTGATTACGTAATGAGCTCCCAGAGCGGCCGCATCGTCCAGCAGCTTCTCGGTCTCGACGATGCCAAAACCCAGGTGAGCGCTCGGACAGCGCAAGCCGGCTTGATCCAGCAGCTTGCTAAACTGGCTTGCGGTGTAACCCTGAATGGCGAAATACTCTACATCCCGGTAGCCGATGGCTGCCAGCTTCTGCAGAGTTCCAGGCGTGTCTTTTGCCAGTTCATCTTTCACCATAAAGAGCTGCAGGCCCGGCGTGAGCGAAGAAGCCGGCCGCGATTGCGCCCAACCAGAAAATGCGTTGGCGTGTAAGACTGCCAGGGTTGCAGCCGAGCCCATCATGAATCCACGGCGGGAATACTTGGTCGTCATTGTGCAATAAACTCCTTCCAAAGATAGGGACCGGAAACCTGCGGTTCGCTGGCCGTGAAGCTGGCCAGGGGATGATAAGCGCTTGTCTTTTCCGCCCCGTCATCGAGGCTTACTGCCGATGCGGGGCCTGGATCAGCGGGCCGGCGGTATGTACTCCACCTTCTGCCAAACGCCACCCGCGGCCTGGCTGCGCACCATGGCCTCGATCACGCAGCAGATGCGGTAACCGTCGTCGAATGTCGCCGTGGCAGGCAGGCGCGCTTCTGGATCAGCGCCGGCGCGGATCCACTCGTATGCATCCCATATGCTGTTATAGAAAGCGTCGGACCAGCCCGCCTGGTGGCCGGCCGGCATGCGCGCGTAGCGCTGCGCGGCTTCGACCAGCTGGTCGGGTTCCTTGGTGAAAATGCTGTTGGGCTCTCCGTAGCGGCCAACCCAAAGTTCGTTGGGCTGCTCCTGAAGCCAGCGCAGAGAACCCGAGCGTCCGCTGATCTCGATTTGCAGGTCGTTCTTGTGGCCGGGCAGAACCTGGCCCGCCGAGAAGCTGCCGTGCGCGCCGCTGCTGAAGCGCAACAGTACGCTCGCGAGGTCTTCTCCCTTCACCTGCCGAAGCTCGCTCCGCGGGCGCTTGTCATGGACAAAGGTTTCATGACTATCGCTGTCGGTATAACGGACCGGAACCACCGTGGACATGTCGGCAAGAACCGCTTCGATGTTTGCGCCCGCAATGTGCTGGGCCAGATCGCACCAGTGCGTGCCAATGTCATTCATCGTCGAGCTGGCGCCGCTGCGAACCGGGTCGGAACGCCACGAGTAAATGCCGGCATCCACCATCCAATCCTGAAAGTAGCAGCCATGAACAAAATGCACCGCCCCGATTCCGCCGGCTTTTACCATGCAGCGCGCCTGCTGCACCAAAGGGTTGCCGCGGTAATTGAACAACACCACGTTTGCGCGGCCAGACTCCAGGGCGGCGTCGCGCAGTTGGCGCCCCTCATCCGCGGAAATGGCCAGCGGCTTGTCTGAGATCACATGCTTGCCGGCCCGAAGCGCCATCAGGCAAACCGGCAGGTGCAGATAGTTCGGCGTGGCGTTGTGAACTACGTCCACATCGGGATCCGCGATCAAATCGCGATAGTGCCCATAGGCGCGCGAAACCCTCAGCTCGGCGGCCTTCCTGTCCGCCGACTCCTGGCTCGACCCGGCTACGGCGACCACATCCACATCGCCCAGACGCCGAACCGCGTCCAAATGATAGCCCGCAACAAAACCTGGGCCGACAAGCCCCATCCCAAGTCGCTTC
>JAJXXG010000441.1 GCA_021781255.1 Acidobacteriota bacterium | reverse complement strand
GGATCCGTCACCACGACGCGGACATGCCTGTAGATGCCGGAGCCACTGTACCAGCGGCTATTGGGCTGGGCTGAATTGTCCACGCGCACAGCCAGCACGTTTGCGCCCGAGTAATGCAGATCCGATGTCAGGTCGAAGGCAAACGAGGTGTAGCCGTATGGATGAGTTCCGAGTCGTTGACCGTTGAGATATACCGTGGCGTCGCGGTAAACGCCGTCAAATTCAATGCTCACGCGCTTGCCCTTCCAGCTGGCAGGAGCGTGGAATGTCTTCCGATACCACCCGGTCCCGCCGGGGAAATAGCCGCCACCCGCACCGCTCGGGTTGTCCTTGCCGGGTTTGCTCTCGATGCTCCAGTCATGCGGCAGATCGGCTGTGCGCCAGGAAGCATCCGCAAAGGAAGGAGCCTCTGCTCCGTTTGGATCGCCAAGAATGAATTTCCAGCCGGCATCAGCCGCGATTACCTGTCTTGGCGTGCTCGAAGTCGCACTGTGAGCGGAGACGGGCACTAGCCATGCGAGCATGGTGGCAAAAAGAATCAGGATGCGAGATTGGAATTTCATGCAGACCTCTTTCGAGTGCGGCTATCGACGGTTTTCCGCTTTTGTGAGCGCCGGATCTTTGACGCCTCCGGGGCGCGTAGTCCCATCAGGAGCACACGGATCGTTTCGCGGAATAATTGACCAATCGGCTTTCCATACTCCAATGCGACTTTGTCCCCAAGGGACGCCAGCCGGCGTTGCGCTCCGATCACAGCGTTCATGACTGCGTGCATGGTGAGATCGGGATCGAGATCGGAACGAAGTGATCCGTCGGCAATGCCTTCGCGGATCAATTCCGTGAACACCCTGAATCCTTCGGGGTTGATTTGGGATTCCAGGGTAATGAGCCGCTTCGCCGGCCAGTCGCGCGCATAGATGGCATCAAATTGCGCCATGAATCGCACCTTCGCTGGATTGTTCTCTAGCTCATCGGCCATAAAGTCCAGTAGCGCCGTGAGCCGCGCCATGGCGTTCGGAGCACCCTCCAGCCTTTGCTTCGAGCGTTCGCTTACCTCTTGCATCAACTCACGCAGAATGGCCCAGACGATGTCTTCCTTGTTGGCGAAGTACTGATACATCGTGGAAGGCTGAACTCCGCTGGCCGACGTGATCTCGGCCGTGGTGGTGCGATCGATGCCGTACTCATCGAACAGTTTCCACGCGGCATGAAGGATGCGCCGGCGCTGCCGCTCGCGGTGCGCATGATATGTGTGGGCCGGTTTGTTTTCTTTCTTTCGCGGCATACTGCCAATTCGTAACAAAGTATCGAAATCGAAGTGATATGTCGGATTTATATGGGCGCACGACCGGCGTAGTCAAGTCAATTCTGAGGGTGAACGAAGTTTGGGGCTGGTGCGCCGCCTATCCCATCCGGATCGGAGTCTCTCCTGCTAGGGCAATGCGCTCTTGAAGTGGAAGTGTATCTCCACTCTGTGGAGTGGGGCATCGGGAAGCGAGGTCTGTCCCGCCGGATGACGGTCCGTTCCGATGCCGCCAAGTTGGCGCAGAGCCGACATGTCAGGGGGATTTGGTTCGATGCGTGCTTGCGCGACTCTGCGAAAATGCCGGCTATTGTGGAGCGAGATCCATGAGTGTCTCCGAGACGGCCCTACTGCACTGCGCAATGGAAGTGTTGACCGGTTTCGCAGTGAACGCCGAACTCGCCCGACGAAGCCGACCGCCGCATGTGCGTGACTGCTGCTTCACAGAGCGCCTCTCCCGATGCCTATGGACAGGCTTGCGCGATGCTGATGGACTCACCCGGAGAAGCGGAGTGCAGCGATCAGAGCTGCCAGGGCAGCGGGTTGATTCCGGCGGCTTGGATAATAGAGAAAATATCCGGGGAACGATGGACACCAATCTCGGAGCACCTGAACCAGGCGTCCCCTTGCGATCATCTCTTCAATCGAGGCTTCCATAGTAGTCCCGATCCCCACGCCATCCAGCACAGCCTGGATGACCAAATCCGGATCATCGAACGAAGCCGGCCCCTGCGGGCTCACCGTGAGCTTTCTGCGCCCCTTCTCAAACTCCCAGCGGTAAAGGCTATGGCTGAATTTAAAGCCGATGCAGGAGTGGTCTTTCAAGTCCTGTGGGTGGCGTGGAGTCGGGTTTGATTCGAAATATCCTGCAGAGCCCACCACGGCAAGGCGCATCTCTCTGGTCACGGGGATCGCGATCATGTCTCTCTGAATGAACTCGCCGAGCTGAATTCCTGCGTCATACTCACCAACGATCAGATCGACAGGATCGTTTGAGGAAGTAACATCCAGAACAATCTCCGGATATTTGCGAGCGAACTGTGCGAGTTTTGGAAGTATCACCATCTCGGTGGCCGTACGCGGAACGATGAGACGGATTCGCCCTGCGGGACGGTCGCGATGTTTCACGGTCTCCGCGACAGCAGCTCCAATCCGCTCCAGTGCTGGCGCGAGTTCCTGCAGCAGAGCGGTACCTGCCGCAGTAGCGGACACACTTCGGGTGGTTCGAGCCAGCAGTTGAACGCCCAGTCTTTTCTCGAGGCTCCGCATCGAGTGACTCAGAGCGGACTGGGATACACCCAGCTGGGCGGCGGCACGGGTGAAGCTTCGCTCATGGGCCACCGTTACGAAAGCAGAAAGCTCCGCAAGATCATTTCTCATCATTGATGAATTCTATTCATAACCATATGCAAAACAAAAGCACTCTCATCATCAAATCCCCATCTATTCTCTTTGTAGGCGCCTCGAAAACAAATGGCGACAGGAGATGGAGCATTATGGTCATTTCGTTTGAGAACAAGGTAGCTCTTGTCACGGGTGCGGCATCGGGTTTGGGGCTCGCGACTGCGAGGGCATTCGCAGAGGCTGGCGCCGCGGTCGTGCTGGCCGATTGGAGCAAGAGCGAAGTGCAAGCGGCAGCAGAGGGGCTCGCTGATAAGAGCCACAAGACGCTCGCTGTCGCTTGTGATGTATCCGACGACGCCCAGGTCGAGGCGATGGTGAAGAAGACGGTGGCGGCGTTTGGCCGTCTCGATGCTGCGTACAACAATGCAGGCATTCAGAACGAGCTGGCCGAGACCGCCGATGTGACCCGCGAGGATTACGACCGCGTAATGGCGGTCAATCTGCGCGGCGTGTGGAGCTCGATGAAGTTCGAGTTGCAGGTGATGCGTGAGCAAGGCAGCGGCGCAATCGTCAACTGTTCCTCTCTTGGCGGCCTGGTTGGAGGCAATCAGCGCGGCACATATCACGCTGCGAAGCACGGTGTGATCGGTTTTACCAAGAGCGCGGCCCTCGAATATGCGACCCGTGGCATCCGCGTGAACGCCGTTTGCCCTGGTCTCATCCGCACTCCAATGGCCGACAAGATGGAGGCCGAAGGTCAGGGCGAGGCGCTTAGGATCATGCGTGAGACCTTTGTGCCGATGCAGCGCGAAGGCAGCCCGGAAGAGATCGCGAACGTGGTTTTGTTCCTATGCAGCGACCTCGCAAGCTACGTCACCGGCCAGTCTATCTCGGTCGATGGCGGCTATGTGATGCGGTAAACAAGGCCGCAAGCGATGGAACGCCGGGAATTCATGAAAGCGAGTGCCGCATTCCTGACGGCTTCATTGTCGGGAAACGAACGTGCTTTTGCTGAGGAGATAACCATGTCTGATTTGCACAGGACGAACGCGGCGGCAGAGTCACTGACGTATGTTGATGTCCGTTCGGTTTCACCGGCGCTGGAATATTACACCGAAGAGTCTCTGCTCGGCGGTCTCTGGAAGAGGCCGGAGCTTTCGCCCCGTGATCGCAGTCTTGTCACTGTAGCGGCGATCATCGCGCGCATCCAGACCGTGGAGATGCCTTTCCATTTCGTACGTGCGCTCGACAATGGTGTGAAGCCCGCGGAGCTCTCCGAGGTCATCACACATCTTGCCTTCTACGCGGGCTGGGGCAATGCGATGGCCGCAGTCGCCGTGGCGAAAAGCATCTTTCATCAGCGCGGCATCGGCAAGGATCAACTTCCGCCTGTCAAGGACAAGCCGCTGCCTCTCAATGAGGAAGTGGAGAAACAGCGAGCAATTCAAGTCGGAAACAACTTTGGTGCCGTCTCCCCAGGTCTGGTCCAAAACACCACCGATTTGCTCTTCCGAGACCTGTGGCTACGTCCGGCTCTTGCTCCCCGCGACAGAAGCCTCGTCACGGTGAGCGCGCTGATTGCCAACGGACAGACAGCGCAGATATCGTTTCACCTGAATCGCGCAATGGACAACGGCCTGACGCAGGTGCAGGCCGCGGAGACGCTGACGCATATTGCGTTCTACGCTGGTTGGCCTTGCGCATTTTCAGCGTTGCCGGTCGTGAAGGATGTTTTCGAGCGCAGAACCTCCCATTAACTCAGCGCATAGAAGGAGAAGCAAATGGAAAAGCGCCAGCTAGGACGGAGCGGCCTTGAAGTCTCGGCAATTGGTCTGGGCTGCATGCGGGCGAGCGCCGGACACGGTCCTGTGGCCGGAACGAAGCAGGAGATGATCGCGGTATTGCGGGGTGCTGTGGACCGTGGAATCACCCTCTTTGACACAGCGCAGGTGTACGGGCCGTTTGTGAACGAGGAGCTTGTAGGGGAAGCGCTTGCTCCCGTGCGGGACCAGGTCGTGATCTCGACGAAGTTCGGATTTCAGTTCGACACATCGAGCGATCCGCACCCAACCGGTTTGAACAGCCGGCCGGAGTACATCAAGGAGACAGTGGAAGCCTCTCTGAAGCGGCTCCGTGTTGCGACAATCGACCTGCTGTATCAGCATCGCGTTGACCCCGATGTGCCGATCGAGGATGTGGCAGGTGCGGTGAAGGATCTCATCAAGCAAGGCAAGGTCAGGCACTTCGGCCTTTCTGAAGCTGGTGCGCAGACGATTCGTCGCGCCCACGCCGTCCATCCGGTCACCGCGCTGCAAAGCGAATATTCGCTGTGGTGGAGACAGCCCGAACAAGAGATTCTGCCGATGCTTGAGGAACTCGGAATTGGCCTTGTCTCCTTCAGTCCGTTGGGCAAGGGATACCTTGCCGGATCGGTGACCGAGCAGACACAATTCGACACCGAAGACAATCGCGGAACGTTCCCCCGCTTTAGCGTCGAGGCACGCAGGGCGAACCGCGCTCTTGTCGAAGCAATTCAAGCTTTCGCGGCGAAGAAGCAAGCGACTGCCGCCCAGATCGCTCTTGCATGGGTGCTGGCGCAGAAGCCTTGGATCGTACCCATCCCAGGCACTACAAAGCTGGAACGTCTCGAAGAAAACATCGGAGCGACAAGTCTGCGGTTCACGGCGGAGGAGGTTCGCGAGCTTGACGATATTCTGGCCGCAAATCCCGTCATAGGTGACCGATATCCGGCAGAAGTGCAGCGTATGACGAACCGGTGACGCAGTCTTGAAATAGCCTTCGTCGCAGCCGTCGCGGAGTTCGATCGCTCGCTCATCGTCGAGCGGGTCAAGGCCGGCATGCGGCGAGCCAGGCTTGAAGGCCGACCCATCGGACGCACTCCGCTCAGCCTCGATCGGGAAGCGATCCGTCTGGAACGTACACAGGGGCAGAGCCTCCGCACGATCGCCAGGAACCACTCCGCCTCAACGGCCACG
>JAJXXG010000115.1 GCA_021781255.1 Acidobacteriota bacterium | reverse complement strand
GACCACCCACACCTTGGGCAGTTCGATGATCTCCTGGTCCGTCATTAGCGCATCCGTAAAGTGCGAGAACTCATAGTACTCGCGATCCGAGAGACCCGAATCGCGCGTCAGCAGGATGTCCGCCAGCCGCTCCGGCAGAACCGAACGCCGCGCATGATCCACGATGAAGCTCTCGCCCATCAGCCAACCCACCGTAATGCCGTCCTGGAACAGCGAGTTCATCCACGGATAGGGATGCGGATTGTTCGGCGAAGTGGAGCCATACACCGTATTGCATCCGGTGTGCGCCGCCATGGCCATCACGCTCATGCCGTTGGCCAGGCGGCCATTGATGGGCTGCAGGCTCTTGTGGTTGAAGGCTTCCGTCAGCAGCACAGCTGCGATCGCCTCCACCAGCTGCGCATCGGTAATGACGCCGTGCTGCGCTTCATACGCCGCAATGCGCGCCTTCGTGTCCTTCTCGCTCTCGCCGCCCAGGCCAAGCACCAGGTGTGCAATCGCCTGCCGCAGCAGTGCATACTCGGCGGGGTTCTTCTCCTTCAGCGCCGAAAGCCGCGCCGCGCCATTCTTCTCCAGATCGCTCGCCTTGGCTACAAGGCGGTCGCTCTTGGCGTGGAACACGGGGCGCATGTACGCCTCGGTCACCGCGGCAATCGAGCGCAGCACGCTCTTCTCGCCGCAGCCCGCGCAGGCGCCGTCTCCAGACACCAGCGCATCGTAGTTCGTGCGCACCATCAGCATGTTGCGCAGCGTCGCCGTCTTGGAGTCCGCCGGATTCGCCGAGTTGAACAGGCCCAGATACTTCTGCGAGGTATCCGGCAGCAGGCTCAGGAAGGCCGTGCCCGTCTCGTGCTCGGCATTGATCTCTTCGGTCTCCTGCACCATCTTCAGCGCCTGGTGATCGCCGCACGCCGTCACGCAGGCCGCGCAACCCTTGCACAGATCGCTGACGAAGATGGAGAAGATGCCGCCCGAGCCGGGGTTCTTGCGTTCCGGTGACGAGAAGATGGCGTTGACCTTCTGATAAGCCATCGGCACCTTCTCAATAATGTTGAAGAACTGTGTCTTGGACTCCGCAGAGAAGCCGTCCACCTGGTCGACAACCTCGCGCAGAATCTGCGGCAGCGGCGTGCCGGTCTTCATCTCGGCCAGCATGCGCTGACGCGTCGCCTTCTCGATCTCCGGCAATGCGCGCAGCATCCTGGTGCGCTCGGCTGCGTCCGCCACGTAGTAGGAAATCGCCGTGGAGAGCAGCGTGCTCAGATCCTGCGAGCAGTTCGGCAGAGCCGTATCCGGGCAAACCGAGATGCACTCCATGCACTGCGTGCAGTTCTCCGGAATGTACAGCGGCGTCTCGCGGCGCGCCACGTACTTTGAGGCGGTATCGCCCGTGGCAGCCGCAATCACGCCCATCGCCGACAGCGGCGTGGAAGGCTGATTGTAGCCGTAGCTGGAGCGGAACTCCGCATCAAACGTGGCTATGCTCGACACCGGCGGACGGCCTGCCTGGCCCTTCGGCTCAGGTGTGGAGCGGCAGCCGATGCCGCACGAGCCGCCTGCCGCCGCCAGTTCCAGAATCGGCATCAGCGCGGCGCCGCGCAGGCTGGAGCGATCGGCTGCGCTAAGCTCGCCAATCTTAATCTCCTTCACACGATCAAAGCCCTGCAGCATCACTTCCATGTTCGACTGCACCACGGCATCGCCGAATTTGCCGAACTTCTTCACGTACTGCTTGTACACAACCTCGCGATACTGCTCCTGCGTAATGCCGAACTCCTGCAGCAGCGCGCTGACCGCGAAGAAGGCACCCAGGAAGGCATTGCCCTGCATGCGGAGCTGAAGGTCGGCGCGGTCCGTGGCCTTGCGCGCAATGTCAAAGCCGGGCAGCGTGAACACGCGAATCTTCTTCTCGATGATTTGCTGGCGCGCCCACAGCGGCAGCCGCTCCCACGCCTGCTCGCCTTCCTCATCGGACTCCCACACCAGGCAGCCGCCCTCCTGCATGCCATCCAACGGGTTGGTATGCGTAAAGGCCTTGGGATCGCAGCACAGCACCACCGTTACATGGCGCAGATCGCAGTTCACGCGAATGCGATCCTTGGCCGCCACCATAAAGTAGCTGGTCGGCGCACCCTTCTTTTCAGAACCGTACTTCGGATTCGCGCTGACGTGAATGATCTCTTTGGGGTTGCCCTTCTCATCCACCAGCTTGTCGCGCTCATACAGCAGATCATTCAGGTCGCCGATGATGGCGCCCAGGTTCTTGCCGGTCGTGATTGCGCCCCATCCGCCGATGGAGTGGAAGCGCACGGCCACTGCGCCGTCCGGCAGCAGCGACGGCGTCTCGTCCGCAATTACGCTGTACGGATGGTCCACACCGAGCACAAAGAAGTTGGTGCCTTCCGCCGCGGTCTTGCCGTCCTTGCGCGCACGACCCGCCGTGGCATATTCAAACGCTCCAAGAATGTGCTCCGGGCGGAAGTCGCGCGAGCCCAGACCGTAGCTGCCGTTGAAGATCTTCGGCAGTTCGCTCGGCGAGATTGCCGGCAGGCCCTCGGTCGCCGGATGTCCCTCATACTGCACGGCCTTGGAAAGCGCGGTGCGGATGTCGCGGCCCAGCGGGTTGTCGCCGGCCATCGGCTCGTCCGTGCGCTCCAGGATAATGACGTTCTTCTTGCCCTTCAGTGCGGCCACAATCGCAGCCTCGGGGAAAGGACGAATCACGTTCACGTGGATGGAGCCCACCTTTGCGCCGCGCGTCGCGCGCAGGTAGTCCACCGCCGCCTCAATGTTCTCCGCGGCCGAACCGAGCGAAACAAAGACCGTCTCGGCATCTTCCGTCTTGTACTGGCTCACCAGCCCGTAGTAACGGCCCGTCAGCTCACCAAACTTCTCGTAGGCATCTTCCAGGAACTTCAGGATGGGCTCGGCAAAGTTATTGCGCCGCGCAATCACGCCCTGCATGTAGTGTTCCTGATTCTGCACCGGCCCCAGAAGCATGGGGTTGGTCAGGTCAATCATCTTGGGCACGCGACGGCGCGTCGGCCCGAACAGCACCCGCTGCGCCTCCGTGGGACACTCGATGATGTCTTCCGGCGCGCCCAGGTATTCGCGGATCAGCTCCGACTCATGCTTGTAGAAGGTCCGCTCCAGGTGGCTGGTCAGGAAGCCGTCCATGATGTTCATGCCCGGGGTCAGGCTCAGCTCCGTCACGCGGCGCAGAATCAACGACTGGTCCGCGGCCTGCTGCGCATCCTTGCCGAACACCATGATCCACCCGGTATCCAGCGCGCCATAAATATCGTCATGGCCGCAGTGCACGTTCAGCGCATGCTTGGTCAGCGCGCGCGCGCCCACTTCCAGAATCATCGTGGAGCCCTTGCCGGGCGCATGATAATCCTGCTCAACGCCGTACACCACACCCTGGCCCGAAGTGAAGTTGACCACGCGCTTGCCGCACACGGAGTGCGCAATGGCGCCACCCTGGGCTGCGTGCTCGCCTTCCGTCTCAATGGCGATGGTGTTGTGTCCGAATACGTTCAGATGTCCTTCGGCATAGGCCTGCTGGAAGAGCTCGCCACCCTCCGTTGAGGGAGTAATGGGATAAAAAACGCCGGCATCGGCAATGCGCGTCTCCGTGTGGTACGAGACAAGCTGATTTCCGTTTGCGGTAACCCGGATGCCGGGATAACGAGCAGCTGTGGTCATAAAACCCCCTCTGTGCCTTTCCTTCTCTCTTACAAATGTCGCGCTATCCGCTGCGCCGTTCGGGCCCGAGCAAACCTCACGCCTGAGCCCGCGCACGGCAACGAGCAGCGAATGCAATCCTCAAAAAAACTTTCTGTCCGTGGCAGGTGGCGTTCGCTGCCATTGCACGCCGCATCATCAGCGCGCCTGCAAGTCCAAGGACAACTCCATCACCGGTCGATTCCGCTCGACCGCAGACTTCCAACTTTCGCCCCAGTAAGTCTAATGGCCAAAGCAGACAACGGGGAACTCCAGGGGAAGTTTCCCCGCAAAATCGGCCTCCATCTCAGTATGCTCTTTCATTGGGAGACGCTGTCTCATTTCGTGAAATCAGCGCCGCCTCCCGTCTTGCCCTGCGCCCGCGCTCATCCTTGCCCGCGCGCAATATACTTGGAACGGCCTTCCATGCCATTCACCGGAAGATTGTATGCAAGAAACAAAAACACAGTCCAGCCAGCAGTTTGCCCGCTATCCCAGCCTGCAGGACCGGGCCGTGCTGGTCACAGGCGGCGCCACCGGCATCGGAGAATCCATCGTGGCCCAGTTTGCCCGGCAGGGTTCCCGCGTCGCGTTCCTCGACATTCAGGAGGAGCCTGCCTGCCGCCTCGTTGACACGCTTGCAGCGGAAGGCTGTCCCGCCCCGCTGTTCCTGCCCTGCGATTTAACAAACGTGGAAGCCATGCAAGCCTGCGCACAGCAGGCCATCAAAGCGCTCGGCTCGGTAAATGTGCTGGTCAACAATGCCGCCAACGATCAGCGCCACACCCTGGAAGAGGTCACGCCGGAGTACTGGGACCGCTCGATGGCCATCAACCTGCGCCCTCAGTTCTTCATGATTCAGGCTGTAGTGCCGTCCATGCGGGCGTCCGGCGGCGGCTCCATCCTTAATATGAGCTCGATCTCGTGGATGATTCCCTCCACGGGGGTGCCGCTTTACGTGACCGCCAAGGCCGCCATCGTGGGACTAACCCGCACCATGGCGCACGAACTGGGGCCGGCAAACATCCGGGTCAATGCCGTGCTCCCCGGCGCCATCGTCACCGAGCGGCAGAAGCGACTGTGGTACACGCCCGAGTACAAGGCGGAGATCCTGGCCAGCCAGGCGCTCAAACGCGACATCCTGCCGGAAGACGTGGCGCGACTGATTCTGTTCCTCGCGTCCGACGACTCCAGCGCCATCACCAACCAGAGCTACATTGTGGATGGCGGCTGGGTGTAGCTGGAAAAATAGGCCGCTGTTTTCTGTGGGAATCTGCCGCGTCCCTGCGGCGATAGCTTAAGATGCTCCCGGGAGCGAATCACCATGTTTTTTGTTGCCAAACCAAGTCGCTGCAATCCGATCGCAGGATTTGCCCTTGCCATTTTTGTAAGCGTTTGCGGAATGCTTGTCTCCGCCGGCCCGGTTCGAGCGCAATCCGCCGCGGAAGCGGCCAAAATTGCCGCCGATCTGCAACCCGAGTCCCGTGCCGTGCTGGAACGGCTGAGTGGGCTGTATGAACTGCCCGATGGGACATGGAAGATGCATGTTGGCGATCTGGCCCACGGCGAGGCCGTGAATGTGGACGAGAGCGGCTGGCAGACCATGATGATGGGCAAGCATGCGCCCAACGATGCCGTCTGGTTCCGCCAGACCTATCAGATACCGCAGACGCTCAGCGGATATGACCTGACGGGCGCGCGCATCTGGTTCCAGTTCCACGCCAGCGCCAACGGTCCGATGCCGCAGATCCTCTACTTCAACGGCCGCCGCGTGGCCCTTGGCGATGACCTTGAGCCCGTGGTGCTGTTTGAAGATGCAAAGCCCGGAGACAAGGTGACGGTGGCCGTCAAGCTGCTGCACACCGTGGACACCAAGACCTTCCGCGGCGCGACGCTCAAGATCGACTTCCCGGAGAATC
>JAJXXG010000759.1 GCA_021781255.1 Acidobacteriota bacterium | reverse complement strand
CAGGGAATAGAAGCCAGTGACAGAAAGCGTGAGTTTCGGCGAGGGGGCCCAATCCACGCCGGCGTCGCTGGACCATGCGGATTCCGGCTGGAGGTTGGCGTTACCCCGCGTTGAGGGGTCGGAGTAATAGAGGTCGGTGTACGTTGGAATCCGGAATCCGTAGCCGCCGCTGGCGCGCATTTTGAGGCTCCTGGTTACGCGCAGTCCTCCTGCAAGCTCCGGTGAAAAGACCGCCAGCGCCCCTCCAGAAAAGATCTCCTCGCGCGCGCCGGCGGAGAGACTCCAGCGCCGCTGCGCGGGCCGCAGATCCAGGTCGGCGTAGCCTGCGCCGCGATTGCGCGCATGGATGCCGAGAGCAAGCGAGCGCACCACGACACCGGAGGGATTGAGATTGGAAAAGTTGTAGCTGTTGATGCTCTCGCCGTCCGCCTCCAGCCCCATCAACAGAGCGGAGTCCCGATGCACCGCGAGCGTTTCGCGCAGCGATGCCTGCCAGGAGGCGTCAATATGGTTGTTCTCATAGAGGGCAGGATTGCTGCGGAAGAGCACGAAGTCATCGGAGTGACGCCGATAGCCGAAGGCCGCCACCGTCTTAGCTCCCAACTCCTGACGCGCCGCGGCAAACCAGCCTTTGGTACGCTCCCACGAAGGATAATTCCCGTAAAACTGATTCGCGCCAAATGCGCGGTCGCTTGCGGCCACAAGCAGGTCGGTGACGCCGAGACGCGAGCCGTTCCAGCTCTCGCCCGATGCGTCTTCGTTGCGGTAGTCGCGATCGGGCATAAAGCCGGTGGAGAAATTGCGCTCCGCAGCGAGACGGCCGCTCCACGCGCCGCGTGTGACTCCGCCCATCAAGGTCTCTTCATTGGATTCGAAACTTCCCTCGCCGGCGCGCAGGAAGAGCGAATCGTGGTCGGGCGCCGCGGTCAGAAAGTCGACCACGCCGCTCAACGCATCGACGCCGTGGAGCGTGGACCCCGCACCGGCCAGCGCCTGAATGGAATCGATCGCTTCAAGAGGCAGAGGGAGATCGAGATTGTGGTGCGAGGACTGCGCATCATTGATGCGAAATCCGTTGAGCAGCACCAGTGTCTGCTCAAAGCTGCCGCCGCGCATTACGATGTCTGCCTGGCCGCCGCCGGCGCCGCGCTCTTCGAGAAAGACCGATGAATCCTGACGCAGAAAATCCTGCGGCGACTCGGCGGCGAGGGCCTGACCGTGAACAGGAATCACCTCAACCGAGCGCTGGGACTCGGCCAGCGGAACCGGCGTGGCCGTACCCAAAACGACCATGGTCTCGGTAGAGGCGTTGAGAGACGGTTTTGGCGGGGTCGCTGCGTCCTGCGCAAAGGCCGCGGGCACAACAGCAGTCAGCAACAGGAAGCGGGTCAGGGAGATCGACTGTAATCGGCGCATCCATCCCATCATCGGGGGTGGCCACGATTCGGGCAACCATGATTTTGTATACATTTGAATAGTTGAAGTGCTAAACTATTTTTTCCAGCGATGCGCATCGATGTTTTTCTTCGCGAGAGCCCCATGTTCGCCGTCAATCGGGCAGCGCGGCGGTTTGAGTCGCTCGCCGCGCGCGCTCTGGCTGCCGACGGACTGGGATTTCTGGAGGCGCTGGTGCTGGCGGCGTTATTTTTCGAAGCGCCGAGACAGGTCAAGCCCTCGCAACTGGCAGAGACGTTTTCGACCTCGCGCGGCAACCTAAGCCACTGCGTCACCTCGCTCGAGGCCAAGGGGCTGCTACTGCGCAAGATCGACCCGGAAGACGCGCGCGCCTACCTGCTGACGATTAAGCCGCAGGGCAAGCGCTGTGCGCTGCGCGTCATCGCCGCTCTCGACCGCATGCAAAAGGAACTGGAAGAAGAGATCGGCAAACCGGCGCTTGCGGAGATGCTGAAGTCTCTGCGCAAACTCGAAGCCCGGGGAGCAGCACTTTAGCGACGGCGCACACGTTTAAGAGCGCCGCCATCCGGCAGGCAAGGCCTCCCATTTGACGGGTTGGACGCGCCGTACCAGGAAGGTCCACGAGCAGGCACCGACCAGCGCCACGGCACCGGTAAAGGCAAAGGCCAGGCGCGCGCTGCCGCGGGTTTGCACGATCAATCCCGTAAGCCACGGGGCCACGATGCCGGAGAAGTTGGCAAATCCATTCTGCAAGCTCGACCATCGGCCGGCCATCCGCGGCCCTGCCAGCGTTTGCGCAATCGCCCAGTGGTTTGAGGCATAGCCGCCGTGACCGACGCAGGCAACGGCCAGAAGGCCGAGCGCAACCAGGGGATGGCCGTGGACCATGGTGAGCGCAAGCAGCACTGAGGCCTTTTTTAATGATACGGCGACCACCGAGATGCGAACGGCCGTTGGCGAAGCGCCACCCGCGATGAGGCGATCAGAGATCCATCCGGCAAGCACCGTTGCGCAGGCGATCAAGAGGAAGACAGCGGCGGTGAGGTGAGACATTGCGCGCATCGACAGATGCTGTTCCTGCACCAGATAGGTCGGCAGCCAGGCCAGGAGCAGATAGTAGAAATAGTTGCCGCAAAAATGGCCGATGAATGCGCCCCAAGCGCAGCGCAGGCGGAGCATTTTCAGGACCGAGGGCTCCAGATCCTTATCCGCTTCGTTTTGCGGAGGAGGATTACCGGCTCGATCGAGAGCCTGATCGGCGCGCGGCATGGCAAAATACCAGGGCACCAGCCATAGGAGCGCGCCGGCTCCGAAAAACAGGAAGAGCGTTCGCCATCCGTAATGCATCAGGATCATCCCGCCGGCAAAGGCGCCGGCCGCCGGGCCAAGCTTGGTTCCGGCATCGATGAAGGCATTGGCTCGTCCGCGGTGCTCCTGCGGCATGGAGGCAAAGATGCGCGAGTAGCAGGGATAAGCGACCGACTCGCCCATGCCGAGCACGAGCTGCAGTCCAAAGAGCGCGGCATAATTGGGCGCGAGCCCGAAGCCGGCCATGGCCACGGACCACAGCAGATATCCGCCCGCGAGCACCCAGCCGGCGTGAAAGCGATCCGTCAGCCAGCCGGCGATGCCGAAAAGCTGCACCAGGGCATAGGTCCAGAAGAAGGCCGAGAGCAACTCGCCGGCGCGCAGCGACGAGAACGCAAACTGCCGCTCCAGAAGCGGAATTGCAAGCGACAGGTTGCTGCGGTCCACGTAATTAACAAGGACTGAAGCCACGAGGAGAGCGACGACGACCCACTCCTTGCGCGACATGCCGGCCTGATGGGGCCGCGATTCAGACATCGTCTCCTCGCAATCTTCGCAAATCCTATCACGCATAGCGCCGGACCAGCTCCGAATTCGGCGGCCGCGGCTTGTGTGTCGCTTGCTTAATGGCGGCTTTCTGCTGCCATCCATTCGCTGGTTGCCACAGCAGCATTCGCAAGAGCGTTGGATTCAAGAACGATCTGCCCAAGCTCGCCTTTGCCGGCCGCGAGAAATACTCCCGTGCCTTTGAATGCGCGGCAATCGCGAACGACGGCGCCCGGGGTGTCAAGCAACCGAATGACCGGCTGCTGCGCAACGGGTTGACTCGATGTCACATCGTCGAGCTCGAGGTTGGTCGCGTGGTGAACGGCGAACGCCGGACCGGCGGCGGGATTCAAGAGCACGTCGTGCAACTCGAGACCGTCGGTGTAGCTGGCGATCATACCGATGTTTCCTGTACCCGTCACATCGCTGATGCGAAGGCCTTTTATGGGCATCTCCGGCAATCCGGCAATATCGATGAGAGTCTTTGCGCCATCGATCGTCATATGGCTCATGGCGATGTTACGAAAAACGGGCGTGGTCTTCGACACCTGCTCCTGGCCGTGGCGGGTTTCGCCTTCCATCAGGTAATAGTTCGTCACCACAATGGCTTCGCCGACGTTTTCCATCGTCCAATTGTCAAAGCGAATATCTTCAACCACGCCCCCGCGGCCGCGCGCGCTCTTGATCCGCGCGCCGTTCACAGTATCCCTGACGGTTATGTTACTGGCGGCAATGTTGCGGATGCTTCCGGAGGTTTCACTGCCGATGGAAACCGCACCGTGCGCATGGTGCACGGTACAGTTGGTGATGACTACATCTTCTGTGGGCCGGTTCACGCGCAATCCATCGGCATCTTTGCCGGACTTGATTACGATGCCGTCGTCGCCCGTGTCGATGTAGTCGTTCGCGATGCGCACAAAGCGGCTCGAGTCCACAACGATACCGTCGGTATGTACACCGGGATAGGTCTCGATCACCAGGTTCTCGACGGTTGCATTCTCGCTATACAGCAGGTGGACCGTCCACATGGGCGAGCCGATAAAGCGCAGGCCCGACACAAGGATATTCCTGCTATTCATGAAGCGAATAAAGGATGGGCGCAACTCTGCGCCGGCGGCAATGTATTCCTGCTCGGGGATGGTTTTTCCGGCATTCAAATCAGTGAGCAGCTGCTCCCAGTGCGGGCCGTTGGCGCTGCCGGGGTCGGTCCCTTTCGGTTGCTCGCGCCCATGCAGTTTCATCCAGCGCGCGTTGCCGCTCATCAGCACGCCGCGCCCCAGGACGGCCACATTTTCAAGGTCGTGCCCGCCGATGAGCGGCACCGGAGTGAGCGTCTCGACGCCCTGCTGGCGGCCTGGGGTAAGCGGCAGCACTGTGGCGGGAAACTCCACAAATGCGCCGGCATCGAAGTCGAGCGTCAGATTGCTGACCATCTCGATGGGGCCTGAGATGTAATGGCCTGCAGGGACAAAGACGGTTCCGCCACCCGCCTTCTTCGCCGCAGCGATTGCCGCGCGGAAGGCGTCCGCCGCATTCGCAGAGCCGTCGTTTTTCGCGCCGTACTGCAGGATATTGAACACCGGCCGCCCCTGCGCATCCGATTGCTGCGCAGGGAGGCTAACAGAAGCGAGAAGAAAAAGGAGTGCGGCCGTAACCAGACGGCGAGACGTGATTTTCATTGTGCGTTTCCTTGTGTTGCGATGGGTGGTGCAAGGTTGTTGCGCAGCACGGCGTCAGGACAGTTCTCAAGGCGGATTGCCGGAGCGCCGGCCGGAGCAGGCTTTGCGCCTACATCGTCCAGGACAAGATTGGTTATCGACTGCAGCGAGTAGCCGGGACCTTGCCGAGCTGTAATCTTTACATCGCGCAATTCCAGATTGTCCGCCGATTCCGCTTCAAGCCCGGTGCGGCCTTCGCCAGCCACATGCAGCAGGCGCAGGCCAAGCAGCGGCATCTCAGGCAGTCCCTGGATATCCGCCACCTGCCGAGCGCCGGCGATGGTGACATTGCTGATGCCGATATTGCGAAAAACGGGCGTGCGCCGCGTAACCTTTTCTTCCATCGTTGCGCCCTCGCCACCCATCACGTAATAGGTTGAAATCGCAATGCCAGTGCCGACGTTGCGCATCGTCCAGTTGTCGAAGCGCAGGTTCTGCACCACGCCGCCGCGGCCGCGCCTGCTCTTGATGCGGATGCCGTTCTCCGTTCCGTCGGCCACGATATTGCCCGCGACCACATTGCGAATGCCGCCCGAGGTTTCGCTTCCGATGACCACGGCTCCGTGAGCATGCTTCACGGTGCAGTCTGTAATCGCCACGTCTTCACTGGGCCGGTTGACGCGCAAACCGTCAGCATCCTTGCCCGCCTTGATCACGAT
>JAJXXG010000462.1 GCA_021781255.1 Acidobacteriota bacterium | reverse complement strand
CCGGGGGCCGGGATGGCGGCGCGGGCTTCGCATCCAGCCGCGGCGCGGGCCGGCGTTCTCCGCGTTTGCGCTCGATTTGCCATACCGCGTGAGCGGTTGTGGATTCCCACGCCAAGGGCATTTGAAGAGCTGCGCTCATTGCGCACCTCCGGCGGTCTCAGCCACCGCACAGACGCGGGCCAGGCGCTTTCGTCCGGGGCGGCCGCGACGCTTGCGGCTTTCCGGCGGCGGAAACGTTCTCAGCCGGTTCCGGCACTCCCTGCAATAGACACTGACTTCGGTCTGGGCCCGATACCAAAGGCAACCGCACCCTTCGCATATTTTTAGTTGTACGCGCACTTCCATGACTGATTCTCCGTTTTTGTTTCGTCTCCCGCAGGAGGCTGGTGTTGCAGGTTACTCCGCGGGGTGATGAGAAGCAGGCGAGGCAATTCAGATTTCTCCTGTCCTGATAGGGGATTGCCACCTGTGCTCCCTTGTTGTCTGTCATGACCGTTTGTGCGCAGATCATGGAATCTCCCGACTGGTTTGCCTGCCGGGGCCGCCAGTGCGCGGCCACGGGCTGGGAGCAGGAATACCGGCGCAGGACAAGCTGAACCGGCAAATGTTCATCCGCCGTTGCGAGAGGCACCGAAGCGCCTCCGCAGAGACGCGGCGGAAGAACGATCTTCCGAAAAATTCCCACAAACCAATGCGTGATTAAGTAAACCCAATGTAGGGTTCTGCTTCTTTAGCGTCAACTCTCCGGCCGTTTTTTCACACCGGCGGCTTTCAAAAGGGCGGAGGGATACGGAAAATAAAGGCATTCATCCACGGATAAGTTTTCCAGGCGCAAGCAATTAAGCTTCACAGTGATTGCTGACCGCAAATTTTGCACAGATGAATTTCACTCAGATGCACGAGCGCCTCCGTCTGGAACTGCTGCGCAGAGTTCAGCGGGGAACAGCCAGCGTGTCGCTGCTGGCGCGGCAGACGGGATTCGGTCAGGCGCATCTGTCGAACTTTCTTCACGGACGGCGGCAGCTTTCACTGGAGGCGATGGACCGGATCCTGAGCGCGCAGCACCTGACGGTGGCCGACCTGCTGCCGATATTGCCCCAGGCCCGGTACTGGCCGGAAGGAGACAGCTCGGGAGCGGTGCCGCTGGTTTCGCATGCGACGGCACTGTTTGAACCGGTGATCCGGCCGGGAGCGGTGCAACTGATGCTGCATCTTCCGGCCGGGACGCTGGAAGCGGTGCGCGCGCGGGCGAGCAACGTGCGGCGGGCGTGGCAGCGATTTGTGGCCATCCGCATCTCCGCGGGCGAGGCGCTGCCGATGGAGCCGCTGGTGCTTCCAGAGGCGATTGTTCTGCTGGACCGGCACTACAACGCGCTGGCGCCGTATCGGCCCAATCGGCCCAATCTCTACGCGGTCCGTCACGGGTCGCACCTGGCGCTCCGCTACGCGGAATTTCAGGCGAGCCGGCTGATCCTGCGTCCGCACAACATCGCGTTCCCGATCGAGCTGATTGCATTGGATCCTGAAGAGCAGCCCGGCGAGTGGCTGGCAGGAAGAGTGGCGCTGATTCTGAACGAGACGTGAGACGGCGGCGACGAGGTTCTACGGAGCGACCGCACCTGATAGGCTACTGGCGTAGCGGACGGGGAGCCGGGGCTACGCAGATTTTTTACTGGAGCCAAGCATGTATATCCGACGATTCAACGAAGGGGAGCCGTTCCGATGCGCGGGCAACGAGTTTGTGATGCTGCTGCCGCGCGACGAGACGGGCGCCTGCGAGGCGGTGCTGCAGATGGTGCGTCCGGGCGGGGTGACGCCGCCCAACAGCCACGAAACGTTCATGCAGATCTACCTGATCTGGTCGGGCGCGGCGCGGGTTTATATCGGTTCAGAGATGAAGCCGGTGGAGGCTCCGGCGGTGGCGTTTGTGCCGCCGCGCACCGAGCACTGGGTGGAGAACGCCCTGGCGGACAAGGAGCTACATTATCTTTACATCAGCGTCTGGCCCGAGGGAATTCCCGCGGAAGAATCGGCAGGGGGATGGAAGCAGGTCTACGCCAAGATTATCGACAGCTATGTGAGCCGCGGCTACCCGGTGGACGCGGAGAAATAAAAGAGAGCGAGCCATGCGCATAACAGAAATCGGCATCCGCGTGATTGCCAATCCCCACGGCGAGATGGTGACCGCGGGCATCAAAGGCGGACGCGCCGCACACGACATCGTATTTATCGAGATCAAAACCGACGCCGGCATCGTGGGGCACTCATTCGCGTGGGGCGGGCGCAGCGGCCAGGCCACGGCGCACCTGATCGCATCGATCATCCGTCCGCTGCTGATCGACAAGGATCCGCTGGACCGCGAGCTGCTGTGGCAGGAGGTACGGCGCATGGATCGCTGGTGGGGCTTTCTGCCGATCTACGCGCACGGGCCGATTGACGTGGCGCTGTGGGACATCGGGGCCAAGGCGGCGGGCCTGCCGCTCTACCGGTTTCTAGGGGCCTACCGGAGCAAACTGCCGGCCTATGCCAGCTCGCTGATTCTGCCCACGACGGAGGATTTCGTGGAGCAGGCGAAGGCCTATCGCCGCGCCGGCTACCGCGCGTACAAGATTCATCCGTGGGGCGATCCCGGGCGCGACATAGAAGCCTGCCGCGCGCTGCGCGCCGAGCTGGGCAGCGACATGGTGCTGATGAGCGATCCGGTGGCAGGGTATACGCAGCAACAGGCGCTGAAGGTGGGCCGGGAGCTGGAGCGGCTCGACTTTTACTGGCTTGAAGAGCCGCTGTCGGACTACGACATCTACGGCTACCAGGAGCTGAGCCGGGCGCTGGAGATTCCGATTGCGGGCGTGGAATCGACGCCCGGAGGATTGTTCGGCACCACGCAGTACCTGACGCAGCGCGCGGTCGATATTGTGCGCAGCGATGTCTCGTGGAAGGGCGGAGTGACGGGACTGATGAAGACGGCGGCGCTGTGCGAGGCGTTTGGGGTGAACTGCGAGGTGCACACGACGACGAACGCGCTGCTGGACCTGGCCAACCTGCATGTAAGCTGCGCCATCCGCAACTGCGAGTACTTCGAGGTACTGATTCCGCAGGAGCCGTTCAGCTTTGGGGTCAAGAACCCGATCAGAGTGGATGCGGAGGGATTCGTGCACGTGCCGCAGGGCGCCGGACTCGGGGCCGAGATCGACTTTGACCTGCTGGAGAACAACGCGATCTGCACGGTGTAGCGGAGGCAGATCAGAGCGGCGCGAAGATGCCGGCGGCGACTTCGCGCTCGGCTTCGGCAAGCTGCTCGGGGCGGCCGAGATCGCGCCAGCGCGCACCGTCGGCGCGGAAGGCGAGGATGGGTTCGCCCGCCGCGGCGAGGCGGAGGTAGGCCTCGATGATGGAGAATGCGCCCTGCTCGTCGAGCCGGGCGAAGATGCGCGGCGAGATCACGTGAATCCCGGAAAAGGCGAGGGGATCGAGAGCGGGCGTGGCGGCGTGCGGCGCGAAGCGGTCCGGCGCGGCGCGGCGAACGAGCCGGTCCTCGGCATCGAAGAGCAGGGCGCGCGAGGTTTTGCGCTGCTGGACGGCGAGGGTGGCCAGGGCGGCGCGCTGCCGGTGGAAGCGGAGCATGTGCGCGAGATCGATGGTGCTGAGCACGTCCACATTGTGAACGAGGAACGGCTCGTCGCGGCCGGACTCAAGGAAGAACCAGGCGGCCTGCTTCAAACCGCCGCCGGTATCGAGCAGCGTGTCTTCGCGCGAGATCTCGATTCTCATGCCGAAGTTGCGGTTGGCGGCGAGATAATCGACGATGCGATCGGCAAAGTGATGGACGTTGACGATGACCTCAGCGATGCCGAAGGCGCGCAGGCGCGCGAGGGCGATCTGAAGCAGCGTTTGCCCAGCCAGGGTTACCAGCGCCTTGGGGCGGTCGCCGGTGAGCGGGCGCAGGCGGGTGCCGAGGCCGGCGGCAAAGACCATCGCCTTCATTGCGGAAGGCTCTCCCGGCCGAGCTTCTCCAGACGGGCATGGCGGAGCTGCACATCCACGCCGCGGAGTCCGCGCAGGTGCTCGGCCATGCGCTCGGCGAGATAGACGGAGCGGTGCTGGCCGCCGGTGCAGCCGAACGAGACCATCAGATTCGAGAAGCCGCGCTGCCGGTAGTTGGCGACGGAGGCGTCAACGAGCGCGCAGGCGGAGGCGAGAAACTCATGGACGCCGGGCTGGCGGTTGAGGTACTCAATGACGGCATCGTCTTTTCCGGTCAGGGGCCGGAACTTCTCTTCGCGGCCGGGATTGGGGAGGCTGCGCGCGTCGAAGACAAAGCCACCGCCGTTGCCGGACTCGTCGACGGGCAGGCCATGATGAAAGGAGAAGCTGAAGACGCGCACGGTCAGTTCCGGAGCGGGCAGGGAAAGCTGCCGGAGCTTTTCAGAGGTCTGCATGGCCTGCAGGGCGTCGAGGAGCGCGGGAAGCGCGACGGGCAGGCGCACGTTGTCCGCGAGCCAGCGAAGGTTCTTGAGCGCGTAGGGGACGCTTTGGAGGAAGTGGGCCTTGCGCTCATAGAAGCCGCGGAAGCCATAGGCTCCGAGTGCCTGGAGGATGCGCACGTAAACATAGGCGTAGTAGTGCTCCATGAAGGCGGCACGATCGAGATCGATGTGAGCGGCGAGGCCGTCGAGATAGTGATCGAGGAGTTGCTGACGGAGTCCGGGCGGCAGATCGGCCTTGCCATCGTAGAGGAGCGAGGCGATGTCATAGTGCAGGGCGCCCTTGCGGCCGCCCTGGTAGTCGAGGAACCAGGGCTCGCCGCCGCGCAGCATGATGTTGCGCGATTGAAAGTCGCGGTAGAGAAAGAAGTCGTGCGGAGCTGCAAGCAGCAGCTTGGTCAAACGGCTGAAGTCGTCTTCGAGAGCCTGCTCATTGAATGGAATGCCGGCGAGGCGGAGGAAATAGTACTTGAAGTAATTCAGATCCCAGTTGATGGACTGGCGGTCAAAGCCGGCGCGGGGATAGCAGACCTTGTAATTCAGGTCGCGGCCGGCCTGGACCTGAAAGCGGGGCAGCACGGCGACCACCTTGCGATAAGCCTGCACAACCTCGGGCGCAATGGTTTCGCCGTCGCGGTGCGCGCTGAGGAACTCAAAGAGAGTGGTATCGCCGAGATCTTCTTCAAGATAGGCGCCCTGGCTCAGGTTCTCGCCGTAAATTTCAGGGACGGGGAGGCCGTGGCGGCGAAAATGGCGGGAGAACTCGAGGAAAGCGGCGTTCTCTTCACGCACGGAGTAGAGGATGCCCACGGCGCTATGGCCGGCGCCGGCGAGGCGGATGATGTTGCGCCCCGAGCCGCCGAGCTGGCCCTGCAGCGGCTGCAGATGCTCAGCCGGGGAATGAAAGTGCTGCTCGAAGAGGCGTTTCAGTGCGTCCATGAATTCTTTCCTGGCATTTCCCGATTGGGCCCGCATGGATTCGACGCCGCTGCTTCATGCAGGCTGGACGAAGCACAACCGCCGAGTCGCGGACACCGCTTTGCTCAGGATGACACAACCGAGCGGGGGAGCATTTCCGGGCCGTGCCGATACCGGGTCTGCCTGGACCAAGATAGCGACGCGGGGGAAGGCAGCGCAAGGCATCCAGCCGCGAGCGAGGCTAGT
>JAJXXG010000970.1 GCA_021781255.1 Acidobacteriota bacterium | reverse complement strand
TCCGATCTCAGATAGAGAACTGCGGGAAGCGGTTTGACGCCATATTCTTCCAGCAACGCCTCGTTCTCTCTTTTATCGGCATCAATATAGACGACATTGACTTTGTCTTCGTTTTCACCAAGGGCGGTGCGCAGTTCATCGAGGATAGTTTTGCAAGATTCGATCCAGGGGGCGCAAAAGATCAAGACCGATGGTTTGTCGTTGGCTTTGGCTGCGCTGATCGAGACGAGCTGAGCATTGCCGTGTTTGGTTTCGTTGATCGGTGGTGCTATCAGGTGTTCGGGAAGGGTCAGCAGCATTTGATCTGCTTTCTGGGCGATGGCTGTTCCCCTCGCCATTCTGATTACGGTGAGGAGATGATCCTTGGCCATTTCTGGATCGTTGAGGAGCATACTGCCCTCGGCGATTTTGTAGTGACCGCGCGCCTGGCGTGTGATGTCGGCATTTGTTTCCATGCTGTTTGCCGCGACCCTGGCATTACCTGCATTACCTGCATTGCCTGAATTTTCGGCATTTTCTTTATCTTCAGCGACTTTTTCGGGATTGGCAACGTGCTTGTCGATCCAGTTTGTAACCAGTGAGATGACATCGTCTTTGATGATCTTCTCATCGCCGAATTGTCCACGTTCGAGGATCAGATGCTGGGCTGTGCCGACCATCACGAGGTCTTTGTCCGGCGTCTTCAAATGATTGAATAGCTCCACTGTGCCGGTCGGTTTTATCAGCTTGTCGCTGCCGCCCTGCAAGAACAACACCGGCGTTTTGTTAATCAACTCCGCTTTAGCGCGGCTGGTGTTCATCAGGTTACGAAACTGCAAGAGTTCTCTGGGGGTGAAACTTTTGCGCGTCATTGGATCGCGCTCCCATTCGTCGGCAACTATACTGTCCTGGGTTGCTTTCTTTATTACTTTGTCACTGACCGAAATTTCACCATTTCGACAATAGATCAGCCCGAGCGCAGCTTTTAGATTTGTAGTCTTCTGGACGTTGTTGCGCCTTGACGGCACACTGCAGATCAAGCCGTCGATCAGGTCCGGATTGGCGGCAGTCGCCTGCAGAGCTATCGCGCCGCCCATCGATTCACCGACAATCACCAGTGGTAGGCCGGGATTAACCCTTCTTATGGCCAGCAGTGAGTTTTTGATATCGGAAAAAGTGTCGGCGAAATCAAGCTTGCCGACGCCCTGAGCATTTTGCCAGGAGCCAAATCCCCGCAGGTAATCCTGTCTTCGCTGTTCAGGGTCCTGTCTCTTCACATGAGGGGTCTGTCCTGCATGAATGGTGGCAGTGATAAAAATGCAGATATCGGACATGGCTGAAGAATCCTTTGCGATCGAGTCGTGAGCTCAAATGCTATGCGTCATGCTGTTTGCCTTGCGGTCGTGCTGGTCTCGTCTGGATGGCTTGCCCCAACCGCTGCAATGCAGGCCCGCACGTCGCGCACGTAGTTTTCGGCGCTGAAGAGGGGCGCACGGGCCGCCAGGTGGGTTCGCAAGGCCGTTTGGGTTGAGGCGTTCTCCAGCACAGCCTGGATCTTCTCCACGGCGTCCGGGATATCCCCAAACAAGAGGTCAGGATGCTCCAGAATCTCAGTCTGGCCGCCATCGTTGGGGGCAAAGACAATGGCTCCCGCCTTCACCATCTCGGCAACCGTGATGCCAAACGGCTCCGCACCTCGGGTCTGAATGCCATAGCGGCAACGGGCGAGAATCTCGGCCTTCTTTGTGCCGATTACCCGGCCCTCGGCCACAATCCAGTCCGCGTGCTGTGCGCAAAGCGCGGCGATCTGCTGCCCATAGGGATCGCTGGAAATGTGCCCGCAGAGGTGAAGCCGAAGGGCGTGGCCACGCTGCCGGACGGCCTCCAGAATGGCGATGGCCCGCTCGACCTGCTTCTCCGGAGCAATGCGGCCAATCATCACAAACGCCTGCTCCTTGTCTTCCCACGCGACCTTGGGAAACTTGGCCCAGACCGTGGGGTATACCATGGTCGCGCAGTCCACACCGCACTCCTGCCGGATCAGGTCTCGCGTCCACCGGGAGTTCGCAATCAGCACGTCCTCCCGCAGGGTGTCACGACCGGAAGGGCTGGCATACGCGGCGGCGATTCCCAGGTAGGCTTTGCGGAGAATCGAATCCCGGTAGATGAAGCCCGGAGATTTCGGATCGAGCCGCTCCCGGATTGCCTGGTGCCAGGTGAAATCGGCGATGAAGTGAACCGCGGGCAGGCCCCAGTCGGTTGGGTTGTACGCGCTGATGCGGAGATCGTACTCCCCGGCAATCCGGCGTGCAAAGCGCTGGTAGCAGGAGCCCCGCAAGGCGGCGGCGCTGCGGTTACGCGCCCAGAAGGGAACCGGCGCGATGCGCACCTTGACCTCACCCTCCCGCACACTGGTTCCATAAAAGGCGTTCAGCTCTGCCAGATTCCATCCCCCGGTGGTCGCAACGGTCAGGTCCCAGTCTTGCTTGAGCGCCTCAATCAGCCACATCACCTTGGACTCGGAGCCGCCACGGCCTATGTAGGGGTGACCGATGACGGCGCGGGGGCGCCCTGCTGCGCGCGCCAGATTGTGCAATTGCAGACTCTTACTCATGCATTTTGGCTCAGGTGTACAAGGATGCTCAAGGAATAGGAAAGGACGCCCGTAGCTTCTCGCGGGCCATCCGAAGCTGGTTCTTCATCGGCTCAGGGAGACCATACCACCAGGCAGGCCGTAGTCCTTTTGCTAGCTTGACATCTCCCAGAGCCTCCGGTTCCGCCAGTTTTCCGGGCCGGGCGAGAACATCGCAAAAGAGCTGGTAGTACTGCTCCGCCATCCAATCCAGGCTGTACCGGCTAACCGATTCCTGTGCGCGCTGGCGAAGCGCGGCCAGGCGCGGCCGGTCCGCAAGCAGTTCCAGGATGTGCCCGACATACGCGTCTGCATTGCCAACGGGCACAAGCAGCCCATTCACGCCGTCCTCGATGATCCGATCCGTGATGCCAGGCAAATTGGAGGCGATCGGCAAGCAACCGCCAGCCATTGCTTCGATCAGGCCAATTGGGTAGCCTTCGAACTTTGAGGGGAAGAGGAAGACATCGTTTTGGTGCATCAGCGCGGGGACATCTTCAGATGGAGTCCAGCCAGTAAAGTGCACGCGATCTGACAGCCCGAGGCGGGCTACCCTCTTTCTCAGTTCCGGCAGGTCTGGACCGTCACCGCTGATGGTGCATTCCCAATCGCTGGTTTGACGCGCAAGCTGGGAAAGGATCTCTGGCAGCAGAAAGAGTCCTTTAGAATTGTTATCGATTCGTCCATGAGACAGAAGCCGGAGTCTGGCATTTCCGTTCTTCGCGGGGGCCGTTGCGGCAAATGTCGCTATGTCAATTCCATGCGGGACAAACTGCACGCAAGCTGCCTGAAATTGATAAGAATGAAGGAGGTCCTCCTCGATCCTGTGGCTGATTGCCACCGTGACGCTGACGTGGTCACGCACTGCCCTGCTGCCGCGATACGTAGCTAACGTGCTGCTATGGAGCACCATCACTCTTGGAATCGAGCGTGGCAGGTATCGAATCGCGTTCAGCTCGGCAGGATCCCCAAGGGCGTGGCAAAGGATTACATCCGGCGCGATCTCTCGTATGCGTCTTTCCAGTGCCGCGGTTCGAACCGCCAGGTTGTCCGTTTCCTGTGCGACAACCTCTCCCGGAGAGTGGGCCGCCTCGCCGGAAGTGGCCAGATGCATGTTCTCTCTGCCGGAACACAGCCACCTAAGTTCGCAGCCGCGCGCATCTAGTCCGGGAAGCAGATTGCAGTGGAATTGATATACGCCGCAGCGAACGGGGGTGAGTAAGCTGATAATTTTCATCTGGGAAGTTCTACGCGCACAACACAAATGGCCTCTCGATGGCAATCAAACAAAGAGACGCGACTGAACACTGGCTGGTCACGAGATGAGCTCCAGTTCTTCCGAGGGTAGAACTCCGCACTCGCGCTGCAGCATCCGGATATCCTCTTCGTTGTAGGTGGCTTTGATCTGCCGTCCGTTTCCGTCGCCGAAATCGACATTTTCATGGCACAGTGCCGTTTCCTGTGTTCCGGGAACTGCATGAAACCAGAAGTAAGGCAGGCGCGGAAGAACCTGACGCACCTTGTAGCCTGCGCGAAGAGCCTGTACGTGCAGCCACAGGTCGTCTCCTTTAGGACAGCAGGCTTCAAATGCAGTACCGGCCTGCTTGAGCACGGTCAGGAAGGATGGAGGGTAAATTACGCCGGCAACACCAGCCGCGAGATGCCGGATGCTTGGCATGGTCGAATCGACCAGTTCCCATGTGCTGTACTTTGTGAACCCCATACGATCAACCTCAATCGCATGGGAAAAATAGCAGTTCACCAACTCAGGAAATTTCTGATGCGCCTCGACAAGTCTTTTCAGCCAGAATCTAGGGTAGAACATGTCATCATCCGCGGTCACGAGCGGAGTGTCGAATGTCTCCTGTGATTCCAGGTACGGGTAATACTTGGTGTGTGGGCCGTAGTTTTTGCAGAGCTTTACCTCCAATCCGCGCTTCTGCAAGCGGCGGATCGGTTCGGGAAGGTTGTGGAACAGCGACTTGTCATCAATCCACAGGATCAGCCGGGATGGCAGAGCCTGCCCATCCGCGATGGATTCGATGGTCAAATGGACCTTCCGGCTTCGCTTGCCGTAGGTTGTCAGGGAGACGACCGGGCCGCCCGGGCGGGTGACAGGGGCGTTTCCAAACCTGTTTCTAAGCGGGTACCGAAGATATTGGGAGAACATGATGGACTCCCGCACAATTCGCCGGGGAAGGTGAAGGATACGCTCAAGTGTGCGGGTCGTATTCATTGTCTCTCTTCATAGATCCACGATGCGGAGATTTTTGTCAGAACAAAAAGTGGATCTGATAATCGGCAAGCTTCGGATTGCATGGGAAATCGGCCTGAGGCAGCGGTAAATTCGACCTTTTTTGCTTGCTCTGGATCCTGGATTTATTAGCAAACGTAAGTTCCAGCATGTCCGGCAGTCGATCCTCAGCAACCCCCGCATAGTTGTTCGCGTGAAAATGAACAACCTCAAACTGTTCCTGTAGTTTTCTGACAGAGGAAATGAATACTTGTCGCAATGGATCAGTATCGTGGAACTCAATTGCAAGGCCGGTGATTCGATGACTGTACTTCAGAATGTCGTCGATAATTCTGTACTCACTGCCCTCGATATCGATCTTCATGAAGATCTTGTCGGAGGAAGTTCTCTCAAATACTTTATCCAGAGTCGTATCGTTGGGCCTATCCATTCGATTATGAATTCGCTCTTCAAAATGCCGCGCATTGGCCGAAAAGAACGTTTCGTATGCCTTCAGCAATTTGTAGCGAGTCCTGACATCCTTGAGTGATGTTTGCCCAAAGCTTACTTTTAAAAGTGCCCTCTGGAAGCTACGGGCAAATTCCCCGCGGGAAATTGTATGGTCGTATGCATGGATGATGAGCCCGGGCCTGAGCCTCGCAAAGTGCTCGTCAAATGACCACTCATTCGACACGCCACACGAGATGAGCATGTCGGTATCCCTGACCAATCCTTCAGGAAGCACATAGCCCCCGTCTTGCATTCTTCCAACGCGGATCAAATCGTCAACGGCACAGGGAGCAAGGAAGCT
>JAJXXG010000244.1 GCA_021781255.1 Acidobacteriota bacterium | reverse complement strand
GACGCACAAGGGCGACATTCACGTGGAAATCTGCTCGGCTTGCCACCCGTTCTTTACCGGCAAGCAGCGCCTGGTAGACACCGCGGGCCGCGTGGAGCGCTTCCGCCGCAAGTACGCCAAGGCCGGCGAGACAGCTCCGGCCAAGTAGCGACGCCGAGGCAAGCAGGTGGTACGATTGGGCCTCCGCCACGGCGGAGGCCCACGTTCGTTAGGAGCCGTGTGCCATGGCAGGCAAGGGTTTTACCGTAAAGAAAGACTGGGACAATCCCAAAGCGCACGCGATGCCCGCGGAGACGCGGGTGCCGGCAGAGGTGCGCGTGGGCCCGGTTGCGGTGAGCCCTGCGACGGTGCTCGCACCCATGGCCGGGGTTACGGACACGGTCTTCCGGCGTTTCATTCGCCATGCCAGCCTGTTCACGGCGGCGGCCAGTCCGGGCGAATCTGCGATTGAATCCGCAGTGACCAACGCGCAGTCGGGCTGCGGTCTGCTGATGACCGAGTTCACCTCGGCCGACGGGCTCTCACGCATGCGCGAGGCCAAGCGCAAGCGCTACCTGACCTTCTATGAGGACGAGCACCCCATCGGGGCGCAGCTATTCGGCTCTAATCCCGAGACGCTGGCCGAGGCGGCGCGCATCGTCCAGGACACGGGCTTTGACCTCGTGGACCTGAACCTGGGCTGTCCGGCCAAGCGCGTCGTGGGCTGCAACGGCGGCTCAGGGCTGCTGCGCGATCTGCCAAAGATCGGCGAAATCTTCCGCGCCGTGCGCAAATCCGTCACAATTCCCTTTACCGTCAAATTCCGCATCGGCTGGAACGATGCGCAGATTGTGTGCGTGGAGTTGGCGCGCATGGCGGAGTCCGAAGGGCTCAACGCCGTGGCGCTACATGCGCGCACCCGCGAGCAGGGATACAGCGGTCAGGCGCGTTGGGAGTGGATTGCAGCGGTCAAGCAGGCGGTCGCGATTCCCGTCATCGGCAACGGCGACATCCGCACGCCGGAGGACGCGGCCGCCATGGTAGCCCACACAGGCTGCGATGCGGTGATGATTGGCCGCGCGGCGCCGGCGAACCCGTGGATCTTCCGGCAGATTGCGCAGTACACCGCAACAGGCCGCTACGATCTGCCCACGGTGCAGGACCGCTACCAGATGATTCGCGCCTACTTTGAAATGCTGCTGCATGAGGCCGAGGCAAGCCAGGCGCTGCCGCGCGATGCGCGCCACGGTGAGACGGCGGGCAAGATGAAGCAGTTTGCCACGTGGTTCACGCATGGCGTGCCGGGCGGGGCAAAGCTGCGCGCGGCCATCTACCAGGCGCGCACCGGGGCCGAGGTGCTGGCGCAGGTGAATGCCTTCTTCCTTGCGCAACAGGCTGGCGGCGCTGCTTCCGCAGATGAAGCTGATCGCGTGGAAGCGGCGGCCTTTCCTGAAGACGCGCTCGTTTGCGACTAGAACAGACAATCCCTACGCAACAGGCAGCCGCACGGTTGCGCGCGCGCCTTCTCCGTCTTCGCGGTTGACGAGGCGGATTTCTCCGCCGTGGGCGCGGGCAATCTGCTGCGCCAGCGCCAGGCCGACGCCGCTGCCCGCGGGCTTGGTGGTGTAGAACGGCACAAAAAGATTCTCGGTGTTGGCGATGCCGAGACCGCGGTCTTCAATGATGACCACGAGGCCCGACTCATCCTGCCTCCAGCCGATGCGCACAGGCTGCGCGCCATTGGCCAGCGACGCATCCACCGCGTTGGCCAGCAGGTTGATGAACATCTGCTCCAACTGGTCGGGGTCTGCATGGAGCGTGACGGCAGGGCCGGGATCGAGCTTGACCGGCACACGCTGCTCGAGCAGCGCCACCCGCTCCAGCAGCGGCTCCAGCTCAAACGTCATCATCTGCGGCGGTGGTAATTGGGCTAGCAGACGATAGGACTGCACGAAGCGATGCAGCGCGTCGGCGCGGCTCTCCACCACGCCGAGGCCGCGGCGAAAATCGCGCAGCGTGCTCTCATCGCCATCCATCCGGTCAATGCGCGCAAGCAGGCTGCCGGCGATGGACTTGATGGGCGCAAGCGAATTGGAAAGCTCGTGGCCAAGCACCCGGATCAGGCGCTTCCATGCAATCTGCTCTTCTTCCATGAGAGGCTGGCTCACGTCGGCGAGCAAGAGCAATGTATGCGGCACGCCATCCTGCCGGAACGCGGCCTTGCGCAGCAACCAGCGCGTGGGCCTTGAGCCGAAGGAATGAACACTCTGGTCAGGCGCGTCGAGCAGATATTCGAGGCCCAGTTCGTTTGCAGTGCGGCCAAAGCAGCGGGCATGCGGGATGCCAAGCAGCAACACTCCGGCATCGTTGACCAGCTGGAGAACGTTGTCGCGGTCAAAGGCGAACAGGGGCGCATGCATGACCTCAAGAATGCGCGCGAGGAGCGCGGTGGCTTCAAGAGAGCGTACGCGTTGCTTTTGCAGCAGGTTGGCGAGGGCGTTGATCTCTGCCGCTAGTTCACCCAACGGGTCCTGTGCGCCCGCCCCACGTGCGCGGAAGGAATAGTCGCCCTCGCGCAGCGACGATACAACATTGGAAAGCGTCTGCAACGGGCGCACCATGCCCTCAATCAGCGCGGCGGACACCAGCGCAAAGTAAAGCAGTAGGCATCCGATCGCCAGCACGGCCGGCACCGCGGCGATGCTGCGTTCAAACATAAGCATCGCTCCAAAAAGAAATGCGGGCAGCGCAAGCAGCAGGCAGTAAAGCCACGCCCGGCGCACTGTCGAGCGCTTACGCCTGCGTCCATTGCGCTCAAAGGCCATATTTTTCGATGCGGCGATAGAGCGCGGCGCGGCTCAGGCCCAGCGCTTCCGCAGCTTGCGAGATGTTGCCGTTGCAGCGGCGCAGCACTTTGCGGATGAGCAGCGCCTCAACGTCATCGATACTCATATTTTCATATGAAGGAGTAGAGGAACGCGCGGAAGCAACGGCAAGATTTGACGGTTCAATTTCATCACCGCGGCAAAGCAGGACGGCGCGCTCGACCGTGTGCTCCAGCTCGCGCACATTGCCGGGCCAGAGATATTGCAGCATCTGCTGCATGGCGGAGGCGGAGAAGCCGGAGACCTGTTTGCGATAACGCGCACGGTTGCGGGCGAGGAAATGCGCGGCGAGCAGCGAAATGTCCTCGCGCCGGTCGCGCAGCGCAGGCAGATGAATCTCCACCGTGTTGATGCGGAACAACAGGTCTTCGCGGAAATTGCCACTCCTTGCCTCTTCACGCAGGTCGGCGTTGGTGGCGGAAAGAACGCGCACATCCACGCGCCGGGTTTGCGAGGACCCTACGCGCTCCAGCTCACCGCTCTCAAGCACGCGCAGCAGCTTGGCCTGCTGGCGCAGCGGGACGTTGGCAATTTCATCCAGAAACAGCGTGCCGCCGTTGGCCAGCTCAAAACGGCCGACGCGGTCAGTTCGCGCGTCAGTGAATGCGCCCTTGACGTGGCCGAAGACTTCGCTCTCAAAGGTGCCCTCCGGCAGACCGCCGGCGTTGACAGCCACCAGCGGCATGCGCGCGCGGGGCGAGGCCGCGTGCAGCAGCTTGGAGACGATCTCCTTCCCGGTGCCGTGCTCGCCGGTGATGAGCACGTTTGCATCGGACGGGCCGACCTGCGCAATCAGCTCGAGCACGGGTTGCATGGAGGGCGCACTGGCGATGAAGTCCGGCATACCCTCGGCGCGCAGCAGGCGGTTTTCCAGTTCCAACTGGCGCGCGCGGCGCAGCGCCTGGTGCAGCTCGGCATGCACGCGGACGAGGCTGACGAGGCGCTCGTTCTCCCACGGCTTCTGGACGAAATCACGAGCGCCACGCTTGATGGATTCGACTGCGAGGTCGATGTTGCCCCAGGCAGTCATGACGATGACCGGCAGGCGCGGATCAATCTCCAGCAGGCTCGCCAGCAGATCGAGGCCCTCCTGTCCGGAGGTGGTATCGCGCGTGTAGTTCAGATCGATGAGCAGCACGTCGTAGTCGCTGTGGCCCAGCGCCTCAAGCAGCAACTGGGGCGAGCGCACGCAATCCACGTGAATGCCCTGCGGCTGCAGCAGCAGCTCCACCGCCTCAAGGATGTGCGGCTGATCGTCGGCGACGAGAATGCGAATTTTCTCCTGCTTATTGGGGATGATCAGCCTCCGCTGTGCCGGCTCTTGCTTCTGCGATTGAGATGCCATATTGCTCCAGCACCGTGCCGGCGGCCCGCCGCACCTCGATGCGCTCCTTCTCGTACGCTGTTTCGGCAGTGACCAGCGCCGACTCAGCCAGCGCGAGATCATGCTCGGCGGCAAGCGTCTGCTGATTGGAGCCGGCACCGAGTTTCTGCTCCTTCTGCATGATATCCAAAGTACGCTGGGCCAGGTCGCGCGCTTTGCGGGCTGCATCCACGCGGCTTGCCCCCTGCTCCTCAGAGAAGCGGGCGCTGCGCACCTCGATGAGGATCTTCTTTTTCAACTCCTCAAGGTAGACCTGCGACTGGCGGTATTCAAGCTCTGTGCGATATTGGTCGGCTTTGGCGATGCGGTTGCGCAACGGGATGCTCAACTGGAAGCCCACCTGGTATTCAGGCGACGAGTAGTTTAACGCATTTGCGAGTGTGCCGCCATAGCTTCCGGGGGCGCTGATGGTGCCGCCGGCGGCCAGATACTCAGGGTTGGGAGAGCCGCCGTAGCCTGTACCCGCGTACATGCCATAGAGGCCAAGCGAGGGCAGGAGCGCGTTGCGGGCGGTCTGGCGGCTCAACTCGCGGTTTTTGAGGTCGAGGCCCGACTCCTGCAGCTCCGTGCGATTCTTGAACGCCGCGGCAATCGTATCCTGAATCGGCTCGGTGTCCGGCTGGATTTGTCCGCCAATATGGTCAACGGGCACCACAGGCATCTCTTCCAGCATGGGGTTGTCGAAGCTGCGCGTGATGGCGTTCTTCATGTAGAGCTCCTGCAGCTCCAGATTGGTGCGGGCCACGGTCAGGTCCTGCTCGCGCGTAGCCAGCTCGCCTTCGGCTTTCAGCGCATCCATCTCTGGAATCGCCTGGAGCGCGAGTTGCTTGCGGCTCGTCTCCAGCGTCTCCTTTGCAAACGCAACCGAGCGCGCGCCCACCTGCTCGTTGTCATAGGCGCTGACAAGGTCCCAATAGATGTCGCAAATCTGCGTGACGGTGGCAATGACCTGCGCGCGGAAGGCGATGTCGGAGATCTTCTGGTTGGTGCGCGCGATGCGCAGGAACCGCAGATTGGGGCCCAGGCCAAAGCCGGCCAGCAACTGCTGCTGAAGTACGACGCGCGCGCTGGCATAAAGCTGCGGGTTCAGCGTGTTGTAAGGGCTGTTGGATGTGCTGCGATTGTTATTCCAATCCACCTCAAGATTGCTCCCGGTGGGGAATGACTGGTAGTAGCTCACGTTTGCCAGAGTGGTATTGACATGGTATGTGGGCACACCATAGATCTGGCGGTTGGGCAGCAGTTGCGAGGTGTGATCCACATAGACCTGCGCGTTGATTAACGGGTCATAGCTCGATACAGCTGTGCCTGTTCCGAGCGTGGACTGCACCAAGCCCGAGGCTCCCGAGCCCGCGCCGCCCGCGCCGCTTGATATCCCGCCGGCGCCGGTGCCCGAGCCCGCGCCGCCC
>JAJXXG010000377.1 GCA_021781255.1 Acidobacteriota bacterium | reverse complement strand
ATCTCTCCGATGGTGCGCAGCCGGAGCCCCTGATAGTGCTTCAGTTCAAAAACCATCCGCTCGCGCGGGGTGAGCTTGGCCAACGCGGCCTGAATTCTTTCCCCCAGCACCTTGCGGTCCAGCTCCCGGTCGGGATTGGAAAACGACCGGTTGTCCGACACCGACGACAGCAGGTCAATCTCGTCGCCGGAGTGGTCCACATGCACAGACTGGTCCTCGCGGCGCGTCTTGCGACGCCGCAACTGGTCCAGGCTGAGATTGGTCACGATCCGGTAAATCCAGGTGTAAAAGGAGCACTCGAAGCGGAAGTTGCCGATGTACCGGAAAGCCTTTAGAAATGCTTCCTGGTAGATGTCTTCCGCGTCGTGCTCTGAGCCGGTGAGGTGCAGCGCAAGGCGCAGAACCTGCTGCTCATATTGGCGCACCAGTGCGTCAAACGCCGCGCGCGAACCCGCCTGCGCCTGGCGAATCAGCTCCGTCTCCGGTGCTCGGGCCTGCAAGCGCTCCTGCTCGCGGTTCGGTCCGTCCATTGCCCTCGTCGCAGCCATCCCTTGGGAGGATTGTACCCTTCCCGCGGTTAGCCAGACCAAAGCGCCCGGCGAGACGGCCGGGGAAATGGGGTGGGTCGCAGCTTCTATTGCCATCGAATCCCTGCTCCGGTAAAAGACGTGTTCGCATCTTGGTAGACGCGGAAAGGCCCGCTTTGTGAGCGCACCCTGCCGCGCGGCAGGGGTCGCGGGCGGTTTGAAAGAACTTTGCTTCGCGCGGCTGAAGAGGCTCGGAAGAACGCGCGAGAGGCAGAGTACACGAGAGGACAGGTTACCGCAGGGCCTGAAGGCCGGGCTGATTTTAAGCCACTTGCGGCAAGAGTAAACTCGTGCACCTGACGCACGACCTTGCAAGCGGCGGGTTATTCGGCAGCCTGAGAAGCCCCGGCCTTTCATGCTGATCCGCTACCCTGCAGGCCCCAGCCAGGGCCAGCCGGTACACTGGAAACGAATGAGCGAATCACTTTTTGCAGCAATTGATCCCCCCGCAGGCGCCACCGAGGGATGGCACACGGCGCACTGCGACGGCGGCTCGCGCGGCAATCCCGGCCCCTCCGGCTACGGCGCGGTCATTGAGGATGCACAGGGCCGCGTGGTCGCGCAGCTGAGCGAATACCTGGGCAAACAAACCAACAACTACGCCGAATACTCCGGCCTGCTGGCCGTGCTGGCCTGGGCTGTGGAGCACGGCGCAACCCGCCTGCGCGTGGTATCCGACTCCGAACTGATGGTGAAGCAGATGAAGGGCCAATATAAGGTGGCCAGCCCCACGCTTCGCCCGCTGTGGGAAGAGGCCAAACGACGCGCTGCGCGCCTGGACCGCTTTGAGATGCGCCACACCCTGCGCGGCGGCAACCAGGAGGCAGACCGCCTGGCCAATGAGGCCATGGACAAAGGCATGGGCAAGAGGCCAGTTCGCTGAGAGGCCGCCGGCCCGCCAGCATTAGCAGGCCCTAAGTCGATTGGTGGGAGCGTTGCTCACTTAGCCGCAGAAGACCTATCAGCAGTACTTTCGTAATGGCCTTTCGTACCACATACACCTAAGTTGTATGTGTAAACTGAATAAGTTGTGAAAAAAATAAATGTTGGGACAACTTAATTCCCACGCAGAGGTCTCTTAGATATCACGCCTTGGATCTTCGTTCTGCCTGAGTAGTCCATTTCGGAGGAATAACCATGAAGGATCAAGCCCGCAAGGGTAGATTTGCCGGCATCTGGCAGCCAGTTCTTGCGCTTGCCTGTCTGCTGGCCGTTACAGGAATCGTGGTGGCATGCAGCAGCGGAGGCAGCGTGACAGGCTCCGGCATGGCCACGGTCAATGTTCGACTCAGCGATCCGGCGACCTGCAAAACGCCTGAGGGCATGTTCTCAAATGTGTGGGTGACGATCACCGACGTGCAGGCGAACGTAAGCTCATCGGCAGGCCCGACCGACAGCAGCTGGGTTGACCTCACGCCCAAGCTGGCCTCAACGCCCATGCAGGTTGACCTGCTGGCGCTGGCAGGCAACCAATGCGTGCTCAAGTCGCTGGGCGACAACCTGGAGCTGCAGGCGGGCAGCTATCAGCAGATCCGCCTGATCCTGGCCGACAATACGGCGTCCATGCCGAGCTCCAACCCCTGCAACAGCGCCGGCACTGCCAACTGCGTTGTCACAAGCAACGGAACATTTCCACTGCTCTTGTCCAGCGAGGATAAGACCGGCATCAAGATTCCCTCGGGCCAGATCGCGGGCGGCGCGTTCACCATCGCCGCGGGCCAGACGAAGGATCTCGCCATCGACTTCAACACCTGCGCCTCCATCGTCCAGGAGGGCAACGGGGGATTCCGCCTGAAGCCGGTGCTGCACGCGGGCGAGGTGAGCACCACCGACGTCTCCATCAACGGCACCGTGCTCGATGCCTCCACCGGCAAGCCCTTTGCGGGCACCGCATACGTGACGGTTGAACAGCCGGATGCGAACGGAATCTATCGTCCGGTTCAAGGCTCACAACAGGTCGCCGCCGATGGCACGTTTGTCTACTGCCCGCTGCCTGAAGGCACGTATGACGTGGTCGTTGTAGGCTCGCTGAACGGCGTTCTCTATGCGCCCACGGTCATTACCGGCGTGGCCACCGGCAGCACCACCGGCAACATCAACCTGAATCCGCCGGCTACCACCGTGGCGGCCGTCTCTGCCGCCAACCTGACGGGCCTGGTATCTACCGCGGGCAGCTCGGCTGCAATCTCTGAGGTGGTCACGCTCAGCGCGCTGGAAACTGTGAATGGCAAGACGTACACCATTCCGCTGCAGCCCGCCACGACGCCGAACTTCGACCAGACAGCGAACGTGACCACCGCGCCCTCTGCGAACCCGCCGGCATGCGCGGGCGGCACGGACTGCGCAGACTACACCCTGCCTGTCAGCTCCAGCGGAGCCTTCTACGCCGCATGGAGCGCGAGCGGCCCCGGCACGCTGACGCCCACCAGCACCACAACGGCGCTGGCGTCCTACTACGTGGATGGGCAGGCAAACTGCTCCAACACCCCGCAGAGCTCCGGCGTAGCCATCCAGCTCGCCCTGCCCGGGCCGTTCAACACCACGGCTGGCGTTGCCATGACGTCGAACATCAACCTGACCGGCTGCCAATAAGCAGCGGGCAGCAAAAACCGAGGGCCGGAACTCTGCGAGGAGTTCCGGCCCTCATTCTTTTGGCTCGCATGTGCGCGAGCTCGATTCAGTTGCTGCGTCAGCGCCCGAGGTTGTTGCGCCACACATGCCCGCTGCGCTCCAGCAGGCGGTCGGCGCAGTCCGGCCCCCACGTTCCTGCAAAATAGTTGGGAAAAACCTCGGGATTCTTTGCGGCCCACGCCTCAAGAATGGGCGTATACAGCCCCCACGTTGTCTCCACGCCATCGCGATGCGCAAACAGCGTCTGGTCGCCGAGCATGGCGTCCAGCAGCAGGCGCTCATAGCCGTTGGCGCTTGACTTGCCAAACGCCGCGGCGTAGTCGAAGTCCATGTTGACCGGGCAGACGCTCATGTCCGGCGTGCTGGGCACCTTGGCGCCAAAGCGCAGCGCGATGCCCTCGTCCGGCTGAATGCGAATGGTGAGCAGGTTCGGCTGAATCTCCTGGCACGGCCCGCCCGTTGACATGCGGTTAAAGATCAGCAGCGGCGGCTGCTTGAACTGGATGCTTATCTCCGTAGCGCGCTTCTTGAGCCGCTTGCCCGCGCGCAGATAAAACGGCACGCCCGCCCAGCGCCAGTTCTCAATCTCCAGGCGCACGGCGGCAAAGGTCTCCGTGCCGGACTCGGGATTGACGCGCTCTTCATCGCGATAGCCAATCACCTTCTGCCCTTCCACCACGCCGGGACCATACTGCCCGCGGACCGCATCGTGCACGGGAACCGGCGGAATGGCGCGCCAAGCCTTCACTTTCTCGCGGCGCACGCTCTCTGACTCAAAGCTCGACGGCGGCTCCATGGCCACAAAGCTCAGCAGCTCCATCATGTGGTTCTGCACCACGTCGCGCAGCGCGCCGGCCTTCTCATAGAACGGCCCGCGGCCTTCGACGCCCAGCGTCTCCGCCGCTGTGATCTGAACGTGGTCGATGTAGTTCCGGTTCCAGATGGGCTCAAAAATGCCGTTGGCGAAGCGGAACACCAGGATGTTCTGCACCGTCTCCTTGCCCAGATAGTGGTCGATGCGGAAGACCTGATCCTCATGGAAGACGGCATTGACCTGATGATTCAGCTCGCGCGCGGAGTCGAGGTCGTGGCCAAAGGGCTTCTCAATCACCACGCCCACGCGCCCCTGCTCAGGCTGCGCCATGCCCTGCGCGCCCAGGTTCTCGATGATGGGCGCGAAATATTCGGGCGCGGTGGCCAGATAGAACAGCCGGTCGCCGCCAATGGATTTCTCTTTGGCGATGCGCTCCAGCTCCGCCTTCAACCCCGCATAGCCAGAGGCGTCGTCAAAGCTGAGCGCATAGTAGCTGATGTGTTTGGCGAACTCATCGATCCTGGGATCGCTCGCCTCCACTCCGCCATACTCCATGATGCCCGCGCGCATGTCCGCCGCGAACTCATCGCCGAGCGGGCGCCGCGCCACGCCGACAATGGCGAACTTCTCCGGCAGCAGGCCCGACTGCTTCAGGTGGAAGAGCGCGGGCAGGAGTTTGCGCTTGGTCAGGTCGCCCGAGGCGCCGAAAATGACCATGATCCCCGGCTCGGGAATGCGCTCGCGCGTCGGGGGAACGTGGGAGAGATCCTCGGGGCTGATTTTCATCTGCACTGTCGCCATAATTGACTCCGGCCTCCTGCCGCTCTGCGCCCGCCCTTGCGACTTATTACTCCCGCGAGGGCGGAATTCCGATCACTTACTACTGACTTAGGTCTTCAGTCCTTCTTCATCTCGTGCCCGCCAAACTGGTTGCGCATGATGGAGAGCATCCTGTCGGTAAAGTTATTCTCTTCGCGCGAACGGATGCGGCGGAGCAGCGACTCGGTAATCACCGGCGCGGACACATTCAAATCGATGGCCTCGACGACTGTCCAGCGGCCCTCGCCGGAATCGGGGACGTAGGCCTGCAGCCCGTCCAGCGTGGGATGCTTGGCCAGCGCACCCGCCGTGAGGTCGAGCAGCCAACTGCGCACCACGCTGCCATAGCGCCAGATCTCCGCAACCTGCTCGAGGTCGAGGCTCATCTCCTTCTTCTGCTCCATGATGGTGAAGCCTTCGGCGTAGGCCTGCATCAGTCCATACTCGATGCCGTTGTGCACCATCTTTACAAAATGGCCCGCGCCCGCCGGACCCACATGGCCCCAGCCCTTGTCCGCCGCGGGAGCGAGCGTTTCGAGGATGGGCCGCAGATACTCGACCGGCTCCTTGTCGCCGCCGGCCATCATACTGTAACCCTCCTGCAGGCCCCACACGCCGCCCGACGTGCCCACATCCACAAAGTGGAGGCATTTGGCGGTAACTTCCTTGTAGCGGCGCATCGAGTCCTTGTAATACGAGTTACCGCCGTCGATAAGTATGTCGCCGGGATTCAGCAGCGGCACTAACTTCGCAATCGTCTGGTCCACCGGGTCGCCCTGCGGCACCATGATCCAGATGGCCTTCCGGCCA
>JAJXXG010000154.1 GCA_021781255.1 Acidobacteriota bacterium | reverse complement strand
ATCGTGGGCACCATTCTGGGCGGAGATCAGTAGCCCCGGAACCGGCCCTGCGCGCAAGACCCAGGCGAACAGGAATCTATTTTTTGGATTTTTTGCCGCCCCGGGCATGACGATGCAGGAATAGGAAATGTATCCTGAATCGCAAGAGGGAGCGAGGGCAGGCATGGTCGTAAACCTGCGCGCCGCTCCCGGCCTGCACCTGGCCGCCAGAGGAATCCCGGGCTGGCCGTGGCGGATTCAGAAAAGGGAACTGAGTGGTCGAGCAGATGGTCGTCGGCGATCCTGATCTTCGTGCAGAGGCGTCGGGGCTGTTTTCCTTTGTCTATCCAGCCATGGGCACCGAGTTTACGCTTCACCTGTACGCCCCGTCCGAGGAGCACGCTTCGGCAGCGGCCCGCACGGCCTTTGAGGAAGTGTAGGGAGACGAGAGCCTGCTGAGCCACTATCGTCCGTCCAGCGAGCTTTCCCGCATCAATCGCGAGGCGCCGCGCAGCAGCGTGACGACCGACCCCGAGACATTCCAGTTTCTTGAGACTGCATGGGAATGGAGCCGCCGCTCGGATGGCGCTTTCGATATGACCGTGGGCCGGCTGATGAAGGCCTGGGGTTTCTACGGCGCAGACGGAAGCCTTCCTGCGCGAAAAGCTCTGGCCCAGGTGCGGGATGACGTCGGCTGGGAAAAAGTCAGGCTGGACCCGGCGCGACGTACTGTGCGGTTTCTGGAGCGCGGCATCGAGCTGGACCCCGGCGGCATCGGCAAGGGCTATGCGGTGGACCGCGCAATCCACCTGCTGCGGCAGTTGCCGGTAGAGGCGGCGCTGCTCTCCGCCGGCAGCAGCACCATCTACGCGCTGGGCGCGCCACCGGACGAAACGGGATGGAAGGTCACGATTCCAGCCGCGCACCGCAGCGAATCCGTGCTCTGCAGCATGGTCCTTCGAGATACATCCATCTCCACGGCAAACCATACGGAAAAGCACTTTGTCGACAACGGGCGCCTTTATGGATCCATCATGAATCCGCGCACGCTGCGCCCGGTGGAAGACACCATCCAGGTTTGCGTAATTTCGACTTCGGCGACCGAAAGCGATGTGCTCTCCAATGCATTGTTTGTCATGGAGCGGAAGCAGCGTGCCCGCCTGCTCGAGCAGCTTCCGCATGTCTCTGCTCTGGTTCTGGCAGAGGGCAGGAGAGCATGGCAACACGAGGCCACGCGCTGGCCGGCTGAAGTTTCTTTAACCACTTGAACGACAACCGTAACGCTTTTATGGAGTGTAGAGCCGCATGAATCGCAGAAGTTTGCTGCAAGGAATCTCAATGAGTGTGCTCTCTGCCCGGCTGCTGAAGTCGACCCCGCTGCTGGCAGCCGAGCCGGAGGCGACAGAAACCGCCGCCCGGGAGACACATGCCGAACCCGTGCGCCTGGGCGTGATTGGGCCCGGCAGCCGGGGCAAGGAATTGATGCGCCAGTTGCTGCGGGTGCCGGGAGCGGAGTTCGTCGCGGTTTGCGATGTCTACGAGCCTCGATTTGCGCAGGCCAGCGAACTGGTCGGGCATCCGCTCGCCACATACAAGGACCACCGCGCCCTGCTGGATCGCAAGGATCTGGATGCCGTGATTGTTGCCTCTCCGCCAGTCTTCCACGCGCAGCACGTGATTGACGTGATGCTCAGCGGGCGGGCGGTCTACGGAGAAAAGACCATGGGCTTTACTCCGCAAAGCTGCTTTGACATTGTGGACACGGTGAAGAAGACCGGGCAGATCTTTCAGGTGGGGCACCAGTTGCGCTACGCGCCGTGGTTCCAGGAGTCCGTCCGACGCATCCACGCGGGCGAGATCGGCGAGCCCACGCACATCTACGCCTACTGGTGCCGCCAGGATGACTGGCGCCGCGTGGTGCCCAGTCCTGACCTGGAACACCTGATGAACTGGCGCCTCTACCGCGAGTCCTCCGGCGGCCTGCTGGAAGAGCTTGGGTCGCACCAGATTGACTTTGCCAACTGGGTCTTCGGCGAGCTGCCTGCGAGCATTCTGGGCACCACGAGCATTGCGACCTATCACGATGGCCGGACGGTGGGCGACAATGTGCAGGCGATTCTGCACTATTCGCGTGGCCGGCGTCTCGTTTTCAACTCGCTTACAGCCAACGCCATGATGGGCGAGCAGCTCTGGGTCTACGGCACCAAGGGCAGCGTGCAGATTACGCCGGAAGACGCCACGTTCTATACGGAAGCGCGCAAGGTCATCACCGCCGCTTCCCACTCCAGCGTGGTGCAGCGCGGCGTCAAGACAGGGGCATCCTACAAGGCTAACGGCGAGATGCCGTACCGCGGGCCGGGCGCGCGCATCGATGCGCGCAATGCGGAAGAGCCTACGCTGACGGCGTGCAGAGCCTTCGTCCAGTGCGTGCGGACAAAGACGCAGCCCATCGCCGATGTGCACGCGGGCTTCGGTTCGGCGATAGCCTGTTCCATCGGGAAGGACGCCGTGTTTGAAGGAAGCACCAAGACGATTCCCCCGTTGACGCAGGGGCATGCCTGATACGGGCGCGATGCGGCGGCGAGGCAATCGGGGCCCAGCATAAAGCTGCCTCCGATGCCCTGCCGCCGAAGCCCTATTGCGCCGCTTGCAGGCCGGCGTCAACTGCGGCCTTCATCACACCGCAATCGGCAAAGAAGCGCACAAAGCTGCCGGAAAGCGAGTCCGGCATTGCGTTCGTTAGATCGGTGGGAGCAGTGCGAGCGGCGGCGGCCATCTGCAGATCGCCGCTGCCTTGCGCATCCAGCACAAGCGTGGTGAGCTTGCGCGCCAGCGCCAGCGGAAAACTCTCTGAGACAAACACCATCTTGCCCCGCGTGGAGATCACGACCGGACCTTCGTTCGTGGAGTAGACCTGCTCGTCTCCATTGCCCGCCGGCGCAGTGGAGCGCGCAGCATCGTCCGGCTTCAGTCCGGAGTATTTGCGGCCCAGGTTGTCGGCATACAGGCGGGCAAAGGCCGCCGCGGAGGCGTGGCTCTTCCACACCGAGAGGTAAAAGAAGGCGATGGATTTGGTGCTGGCCTGCTCCGCGGGCGTGGCGCTGCGCAACTGACCCGCCCAGTAGATGCCGCCATCCCATGCGGGGCTCAGGTTGCGCGCGGCCTCGTCGCCGCCCAGAATGCTGGCGAGAATGTGCAGGTCCAGCTCGCCCACCTGGCCAATGTCATAGGGCCGGTAGAGCGGGTCAACGAGCTGGTGGATATTCGGCAGCAGCGGAATGTTCGGTGCCCGGCCCTGCTCGTACTCGCGGGGATTGATGATCTCCCAGCTGGATGAGGGAGGACGGTCAAGGGTGCCGGTAAAGGCAGCCTCACGGCCTTTATCCATCCATACATCCTGTTCAAAGCTCAGCCCCTCTCGGTAGGGAAACATGAGCGATTCCGAGAGCAGGATCGGTGCGCGCGCCATCACGGGCGAGTTGTCGGACCCGCCCATCTGCTGCTTGATGTAATCCATCACCTCGGGGTCTTTAATCAGGCTGCGGCCCATCGGCTTCAGGATGTTGTCCATCATCACGGCCGTAGCCTGACCCTCCACCACGGCCTGCCGGGCGGTATCGAACTCATCTTTGGCCAGATGCTCGCTATCCTGGGCGGCGTTGGTGGAAACATCCGGAGGCGTCTGGTCGCTCCACTTTTCCAGATCGACGTGCTGATCCTGCAGCGCGTGCGTCAGTTCGTGCGCCAGAACAGGTTTCTGCTCATCGGGCTTAATCCAGTCCAGCAGATTCACGGTCTTCGTCTTGGAGTCGTAATACGCCTCAATCTGCTCCTTCAGCAGGGCAATCAGGAAAGGCTTCAGCTCAAAGTCGCGATCCAGCAGGCCGAACTTCTTCAGGACAATTTCGCTGTTCTGCATGCGCTTGGCGTCCTGGTCCTCGTTGAGCTTTTCCGTCAGGTAGGCCTCGACGGCCGCGCGGGTGGTCAGCCGGCGCTTCACGGTTCCCTGAATGGGCAGTCCTGTCTCCTGCGAGGAGAACTTGAGCAGGTCATCGACGAGGCTGAAGAGCTGCTGCGCCTGTTCCGGCGTGATGTGGATCTGGGCCTTGGATGTGTCCTTGCCGGCGGCCGGAGGCGTCTGTGGAGCCGGGGATGTTTGGGTCGGGGGCGGGGCAGATGCGGGAGTTTGGGCCGCAACCCCTGTGGTTGCAATGCATATGGCTGTGGCGGCCAGCCACAAGCGATGGCTCCCCCCTGTTTTCGCGAGCGGTTCCCTCATCCATTCTCCTCGTGGTCTCCGGCTTCCGGTCTTGCCGCTGCCGCATCTAATAGCAAGGCTATAATCAGGATGCAGTCCGGCGCTCTGAATCGTGAAGAAAAGTGTGCGCTGGGCAGCGAAAGAGCTTATCTATGACGGAATCGGTGACCGCCGCAAACACTCAGTCCACGCATCTGGCGGCCTTGCTGGCTGCATCGGCCAAGCCGCCCCGGCTTATCGAGTATCGCGGGGCCATGACCCCACAGGAGTTGGACGCTCCAGAGACGGAAATAGCGGCACTCGCGACCGGCGCCGCCGAGCATGACCTGGGCTGGCTGCGACGTGTGGCAGTGCGGGGCGAAGATCGTTTCCGCTGGCTGAGCGGCATGGTCACCAACACGGTCAACGATCTGGAACCCAATGCCGGCGCCTGGAATCTGGTTTTGAACGCGCAGGGCCGCATTCAGGGCGACCTGACCGTGTGGCGCGAGGGCGAAAATCTTGAGCTGGTCATCGCCGCAGACCAGTACGACAGACTGCTCAAGCATCTGGATCACTTCATCATCATGGATGACGTGGAGTTGGTTCCGCTGGGCGAGGAGTTGGGCGCGGAGGAGACGGCTCTGGGCTTGACCGGTCCGCAGGCCGATGCGGTTCTGCGGCGGATGGGCCTGCCCGTTCTGGCGGAGCCCATGACGGCAACCCGCGTGGAGTGGAACGGCTTGAACCTGCGCATGCTGCGGGGCTATGGAACCCTGGCCACACACTACGAGCTATGGACCCCGGTGGCAGGCATTACGCGGTTGTGGCGCACGCTTTCCACGGCCGGAGCTTCTCCCGTGGGCTGCGCTGCGCTGGAGGCCTTCCGCATCGCCGAGGGCATTCCCTCATACGGCGTGGACATGCTGGAGCGGGATCTGCCGCAGGAGACCTCGCAGATGCGTACGCTGCACTTTAACAAGGGCTGCTACCTGGGGCAGGAGATTGTGGAGCGCATCCGGTCGCGCGGCAATGTGCACCGGCATTTGCGCGGGCTGGAGCTGACCGGGCCAGTGCCGGCCTCCGGCACCGAGCTTTTGCTGGATGGTGCGGCCGTGGGGCACGTGACCAGCGCAGCGGAACTGAAGCTGACGGCGGGAAACAGGATCTTTGCGCTGGGCATGATTCGGAGCGAAGCCGAAGCGCGTAACGATGCCTTGACGTACACAGTGGGAACGGCCACGGGCACGGCCCGGATTCTGGTCGGGCCGCCTAACCTGATTTGATTTGCATTGAGATAGCAGGAGCTATGAGCGATACACCTAAGTTTGAAGTCATTGATCGCCGCAAGATGAAGGCGCAGGAGGAACAGGAGTCCGTAACCCCATCGGAGCCCAAGCCGGAGACTGTACCCTCGGGGCAGCCCGCCGCTGGACCGCGGCTGGTGGTG
>JAJXXG010001078.1 GCA_021781255.1 Acidobacteriota bacterium | reverse complement strand
CGGCGGATGAAGGAGTCGACGCTGAAGCGGTTTTTCCGGCTGGAGAGCTTTGACGAGCACCTGGCGCTGCACCGGATGGATTGCGTGGCAGGCAGCGGCTACTTGGAGAACTGGGAGTTTGTGCGGTAGCGACTGGCGGCGTTGTCGGAGGAAGCCGTGCGGCCGAAGCCGTTGGTGACCGGGCGGGAGCTGATTGCGGCGGGCTACAGGCCTGGGCCGCGGTTCAAGGAGATTCTGCAGGCGGTTGAGGATGAGCAGCTGGAAGGGAAGATTTCGACGGCTGAGGAAGCAATGGCGCTCGTGCGGGAGCGGTTTGGTCCAACGGGATCATGACGATTGTGCCGGGCCACTGATGGGCTGGACGCGTGGAAGGAAGGCCGCGCGAAAAAGCAGATATGCTGTTGAGGTCCGATGCCTGCTGCACTGCACCAGTTCGATGTTCTAGTAATTGGCGCGGGAGCCGCCGGGCTGATGTGTGCGGCGGTGGCCGGACAGCGCGGGCGGCGGGTGGCGCTGCTGGATCACAATGCGCAGCCAGGCCGGAAGATTCTGATCTCGGGCGGCGGACGCTGCAACTTTACAAATATTCACTGCACGGCGGCGAACTTTCTCTCGCAAAATCCTCACTTCGCGAAGTCCGCCTTGGCGGGCTACCAGCCACGGCATTTCCTGGAGCTGGTGGAGCGATATGGAATTCGCTGGCATGAGAAGACGCTTGGACAGCTTTTCTGCGATCACTCGGCGAGGGAGATTGTGCAGATGCTGCTGGCTGAATGTGACAAGGGCGGCGTGGAGCGGATTTGGAATGCGCGCGGCGCGGCGGTGGAGCGAGACTCGGGCGGATTCCGCGTGGCGTGGACGGATGGCGAGGCGTCGGCGGCGTCGCTTGTGGTGGCCACGGGTGGATTGTCGATTCCCTCGCTGGGCGCGACAGGGCTGGCCTATGAGCTGGCACAGCAGTTCGGGCTGAAGGTGGTGGAACCTCGTCCGGCGCTGGTTCCGCTGGTGCTGGCGGGCGCGGAGGCCGGCTGGACGAAGCTGGCGGGAGTTTCCGCGGAGGTGACGGCGCGTGCGGGCGACGGTCCGCGTTTCCGGGAGAAGCTGCTGGTGACGCATCGCGGGCTGAGCGGGCCCGCCGTGCTGCAGGCCAGCAGCTACTGGCGGGCGGGCGAGGCGCTGGAAGTGGATTTTGCACCGGAGGCGCAGCCGGGCGAACTGCTGGCGGGGCTGAAACGGCCGGGCGGACGGCGGGATGAGGCGGGTTTGCGTGAGGCGCTGCGCGAGGCGCTTCCGCAGCGGCTGGCGGGGCAACTGGCGGAGACGATGGGGCAGGATGGCTGGACGAATGCTGCCCTGGAGGCCCGCGAGCAGAGGCTGCACCGGTGGGAGTTTCATCCGGCGGGAACCGAGGGCTTTGCCAAGGCCGAGGTGACGGCGGGCGGCGTGGATACGGACGGACTGGAGGCCAGGACGATGCAGGCGCGCGCGGTGCCGGGACTCTACTTTATTGGCGAGGCGGTGGACGTGACGGGACACCTGGGCGGATTCAACTTCCAGTGGGCATGGGCGTCAGCAGTGGCTGCGGGAAAGTCCATATAAGTTCATTATTATTAGATATTTAAAGGAATTTATTTTGCGGTGGCGCAGGAGGAGCGCGGTGCGCAGCGGGCTGTGCTGCACAGGATCACAGCTTCACAGCCGGAAATGCGCCTTCGGCACGGCTTTCAGTCATCAGCCCTCCGCTTGATGGTGGCGGAGTGGAGGTGCGGCCATTTCCAGTGTGACAGATTGGGCGAAATAATCCGCAAAGTTGGGAGAGCTTTTTCTGGAGACAATTTTGGCACGAACTCGCGGGTCGGTGTGATGGGCGAGGTTTGCGACCGTCGAATAGTAGTCGGTATATGTGCGTTATTTGGCTAACGGCTGTGAACGGAGCGTACGATGCTCAAAAGAAGGAAAGTGGGGCGTTCCTGGCTCTTCCATGTCCCTGAGATGGGACTTGGAGCACCTGGCTTGATTTATCGAGATTGGAGAAGCCATGAGGAAGTCTGAAGTCCTTCGTGCATGGGCAAGCATCCTGGCTGGCCGCCCACCGTCTCTTTCGATTGAAATTACGAAGGAATGCCCGTTGCGGTGTCCGGGTTGCTACGCCTTCGATGCCGCCCACCTGGGGGGCGAGACGCAGCTTCGGGAACTCCAGGACTTCAGGGGAGACGAACTGGTTGGCCACGTGCTCGGGCTGATCGATGAGCACAAGCCACTGCATGTGTCGCTGGTAGGCGGCGATCCGCTGGTGCGGTTTCGTGAACTGGAATTGCTGTTGCCCCAAATGGAGAGTCGGGGTGTGCATACCCAGATTGTGACGAGCGCATTTCGCGCGATCCCGGCTGACTGGATGCGATACCGAAAGGTGAATGTGGTGGTATCCATCGACGGGCTGCAGCCGGAGCACGATGCGCGGCGCAAGCCGGCCACCTACGACCGCATCCTCAAGAACATCAAGGGAACGAAAATCACTGTTCACTGCACCATCACCTCGCAGATTGCGGGGAGGCCAGGCTACCTGGATGAGTTCCTCGGCTTCTGGACCAGCCAGCCTGAAGTGGCAAAGGTGTGGTTCAGCATCTTCACCCCCCAACGCGGCGCCACCGATGCAGAGATACTCTCGGCTTTGCAAAGGGCTGCCGTGGTAAGCGACCTGCGGCGATTGCGGAGGAAGTACGCCACCCTGGATATGCCGGAAGCCTTGCTTGGGGAGATCGAACAGCCGCCGGAGAATCCGGAATCATGCATTTTTGCGAGGACCACGAAGATGATCTCCGCCGACCTGAGGACGCAGATTACTCCATGCCAGTTTGGGGGAGACCCGGATTGCGAGCGGTGCGGCTGTTTTGCTTCAATGGGGCTGGCCGCCGTGGGGCACCACCGGGTGGTGGGGCGGCTGACTGCCGGACAACTCTTCATGGCTTCAGACCGATTTGGTCGAGGGTGGAAGCGTGTTCGGGAAAGCATCTCACGCAAGCCATCCGCGCGCGCTGTTCCCAAGCCGTTCAAAATCCTTCAACCGTAGTTGCCCGCGGCCGGCGACGAGAGCCGGAGAGCGATAGCCTATGCGGCTCCGGCTGCTCACAAGGACAATGGGCGGGGCGGAGTGAGCGCTGTGGAACCGTGGCGGGCGGTGATGCGGGTTCATTATGGGGCGCGGGCGCGGTGGCCTGCGCGGGAGATGTCAGAACCCTGGGGCAGGAAAGACGGTATGTTCCGGGCGGCCGTTCTCAGATGGATGCGGCGATCTCGCGTGCAGCCTGTGTGCTCAGGAATCGCGGATCGGGACGAATGCCGATCCGAACCAGATCGAGTCTATCGGCATCCCAGCAGGCGCCAATGGTTGCATCCTCGCTCAATTGGCCATGCGTGTGCCATTTGCAGGCGTAGCAAAGCTTTGCGAAGCCGGTGTCATCGATGTGGAAGAGAGCGCCCCGCAGATCGGCAGCGTACTCGGCTGCTCTTTGCCCGTGGCTGGACTCGAAGCGATCATCGTGCCTGCAGGAATCATGCAGTACCGCAAAGAGGCGCACGACGCTGACATTGGCACCGTTTCGGGAGGCGATGCGCAGCCCGTTTTCCTCGACCCGTTTCCAATGCCGTGGCCCGTGGATGGAAGCCGGGTCACCTCGAAACTGGGAGGTCACCTCGCCCCAAAGGCGCTCGAAATCAATCTCTGCCTGATGGAGTGTCATGATCGGCGATTCCGGCAAGGGGGCTGGCCCGGATTCCGGTGTTGGCGAGCCGGGCCAGCTGAAGGATGCGTGGAGGCGTTCAGCCTTTGGCGGTGGCGAAGCGCTTGGAGACTTCGTTCCAGTTGACGACGTTCCACCAGGCGGCGAGGTAGTCGGGGCGGCGGTTCTGGTACTTGAGGTAGTAGGCGTGCTCCCAGACGTCGTTGCCGAGGATGGGGTAGAGGCCCTGGGAGAGCGGCGAATCCTGGTTGGCGGTGGTGATGACGGTGAGCTTGCCGTCCTTGAGGACGAGCCAGCCCCAGCCGGAGCCGAACTGCTTGGCGGTGGCTCCGTTGAATGTCGTCTTGAAGGCTTCAAAGTCGCCGAAGTCCTTGTTGATCTGGTCCGCGAGAGGGCCGGTGGGCGCGCCGCCGACGCCGGCAGTGCCGGGCTTGCCCATGATGTTCCAGAACATGGAGTGGTTGGAGTGGCCGCCGCCGTTGTTGCGGACTGCGCCGCGAATGGCCTCTGGAACGGCGTTCAGGTCACTGATGAGGTCGTCGACAGATTTGGCAGCGAGGGCCGGATGATCGGCCAGGGCAGCGTTCACATTGTTGATGTAGGCCTGATGGTGCTTGTCGTGGTGGAGCTGCATGGTCTGAGCGTCGATGAAGGGCTCGAGGGCCGCGTAGTCGTAAGGAAGCGGGGCAAGTGTGTAAGCCATAATCAATCTCCTCGGTTGCGATTGTACTTGGGGGGCGGACAGGGGGAAAAATTGTGAGGCGCGACGTTGGCCGGCCCCCGGGCGTGGCCTCACGGCGCAGAACAGGAAAATCCAGCGAACGCGACGCCAGGTGCAATGCAATTTTCACACATGCGGGCTCACGCTCTGTTTAGATGGATGCACGAAGGGACCAAGAAGGCGCGAGGAAAGGGAAAAAGAAGGCAAGAAACCTTCCCGGCGCGGGGGACATCGATAGAGATAGCGGCTGAAGGAGAGCGGAAAACTGCTTCTTTCTTCGCTATGAGTCCGGCCCGTACGAAATCCAGGAAAAGTGAGCGTGAGAAGGCATGAAGACGGATGAGTCGCTTTATAGGTGGCTAGCGCAGGATGGCGAGGCCTTTGGCGCGCCGGGGCTGGAGCCGCGATGGACCAGCAGCGTGAAGGATGCGGTGTGCACGGCGTATGCGCAGTCAAGCCGGGTGTGGTTCACGTGCGCGCATGGGATTTTGAACGAGATTTATCACCCGACGATTGACCGGCCACAGGTGCGCGACATGGAGTTCCTGGTGACGGACGGGGAGACGTTTGCGCACGAGGAGAAGCGCGACCTGCTGACGAGCTTTGAGTATCTGCACCAGGATGCGCTGGGTGTGCGCTATGTGAATGCGGACCCGGACGGGCGGTATGCACTGACGAAGGAGATCATCTGCGATCCGCACCAGGGAGTGGTGGTGCAGCGGGTGCGGCTGGAAGGGCACGAGGATTTGATTCCGCGGCTGAAGGTGTATGCGCTGCTGGCGCCGCACCTGGATTGCGGAGGCGCAGGCAATACGGCGCGGGCGGTGGACGTTGCCGGGTACAAGATGGTGCTGGCGTGGAAGAACGAGTGGTCACTGGCGATGGGGGCAAGCTGCGGTTTTGCGCGGGTGAGCTGCGGGTTTGTGGGTACGAGTGACGGCTTCAGCGACGTGATGAAGGACTTCACGATGAAGCACGAGTTCGGGTCAGCGACGAATGGGAATGTGGCGATTCTTGGCGAGCTGGCGGTGGGTAATGCGTGCGCCGGCGGGTCACGGGAATTCACAGTGGCGATTGGGATTGGGGAGGGCCACCACACGGCAGTGCAGAAGACGATGACAGCGCTGGCTCTGCCCTATACGGAGTTGCGAGAGCGGTTCCTGACGCAATGGACGCGGGCTGCGAACCCGGATGGGCTGGCAGACAAGTC
>JAJXXG010000560.1 GCA_021781255.1 Acidobacteriota bacterium | reverse complement strand
CCTGATTATTTCGTTCTATTGCGGCTACTGCTGCTACCTTCTCCTTCCGGTTGCAGGCCCGCTGAGCCTGGCGAACGCGGCGACGCCCAATTTCCTTGAGTCCACGCTCGTTTATTCCTTTCTCGCAGGTAACTTTCGCTACGCATACGACTGCTTCCCCAGCTTGCATACGGCAAATCCGTGGCTCATTGTGTGGTTGAGCCGCGGCAAGCTGCCGAGCTGGCTGATGGCTGCGGCCATCGTCGCCGCCTGCGGCATCACTCTTTCCACGATTGCGCTCCAGGTGCACTACGGCATCGATGTAATCGCGGGGCTGGAATGGGTTTTTCTGATTGTTCCGCTGGCCCGAGCCACTCTGCCGCGCGAACAGCCGTCGTGAGGGCCGTTGCCGGCGCCGCTCCTGCCGATGAAACCGATCAGTCAGCCGCTACCCGCTCCCACACTGCCGCATCGAAGCTGTGCGCGCATTGGTAGCCTTCGTCTTTATAGAGCCTGATGGCCTCGGAGTTGGCTTCCGTCACAGTGAGTGAAACCTCGGTTGCGCCCAGCCGCATGAAGCTGAATGCGGCTTGCGCGAGGAGCAGGCGGGCCAGCCCGCGGCGGCGGTACGCCGGGTGAACGCAGACCTGTGTCACGTGTCCGCTTTGCGCGCTGACGCGCGAGGCCAGCACTAACGCTGCCAGTTCGCGGCTGGCGCGCTCCACCACCACGTACGACGCCTGCGGGACAAAACTGCCGCAACCGGCGTAGCGCACGATGTTGTTGAGAAAGCGCATGGAGCCGTGGATCGATCGGTATTGGTCGTTGATTAAGCTGTCGGGATGGCTGCGATAGGCTTCGCAGATGAGCCGCGAGGCCGGTGCCAGGTCAGCTTCGCGCCACGGGCGCATCTCCAGATTGCCGGGTAAATTCGCTTGGGGAGCATTCCATCGTCCCTCCAGGGCCTGCACCAGGAAAAGCCTGCGGAAGATGCGGAATCCCGCTCTGCGGAAAACCTCGGAATGCCGGTCGGACGCATGCAACAACAGTTGCGACTCGATGCGATCGACGTGCGGCGAGTTAAGGAGCAGCTCAAAAAGGTGCTTGAGCAGCGTCTCTTCCGTGGCTTGGGCCGAGGCGGGACCTCCGTTTGCGCTGCCGGGCGTGCCGGGCAGGGCGAATACATCGCCGATGACGGCCTTGGTCTCCTCGTAGACGCAGAACACGAAGCCCTTGACCTGCCCGGCCTCAAGGGCTGCATAGCCGGGCAGCATGTGGTTGTCGAGATACTGCATCAGCAGGCGCGCCGAGGAGTGATAGTCCCAGTGCAGCCGTTGCTCCCACAGTTCGCCCTCCGCATCAAGCAGAGGCCGCAATACCGGCGCCGCGAAGTGCCGCAGATCGAAAATTTCAACGGAAGGGCGCGTTGTCTGCATTCTTCGCCACTTTTACACGAATCCGCATTCAGCCGCAAGCTCTTGCGCGGGTCACTGGCTGCCCACCAGATAAACTTCCAGTCCCTGCTCCGGCCAACTGAAGAGCTGCTCATATTGCCGGCCTTCAAGATATTCTTCGAGAGCGTCCTGAGTGTGAAGGTCGACGCCATGGCGCCCGTGCAAGCGCGCCACCAGGATGTGCTGTTCGCTGGGCACTCCGCCCACCTCGTAGTTCGCCACTTCGCGATTGCGATAGAACGAGAGCCCATACTCTACATCGCGGCGCACGCGAAAGACCGCGACGGTTTCGGTCGCGGGCGCCAGTTCGGCAATCCGCCTGGCAAGCGGCCGCGCGGAGTAGGAGCGGTCGAGCAAATGAATGACGTGCTTGGTCGCGGCAATCTCGCCAACGCCGAAGAACGGACCCACGCCGTAGAGGAACAGGACCAGGACCACCAGGACGCCGCAGGTAGCCAGCCGGAGCCGTGCTACGCCAAAGCCCCTGGTCACCATCAGAATCAGCAGACAGGCCCCTGTCGCGGCCAGCAAAACTGCGAAAAGCGCGTGCGCAGGCGGCATCTCTGCGCCGTGGACGACAAACCAGGGCAAAAGCAGCACGGCCATCGTCATTGTGCCGCACACCACGGCGTGGCCCAGGAGAATCCATCGATTAAGCCCCTGCTGACGGCGGCGGAAAAGGAAGTCACCCGTAAGAATGGTGATGGGTGGAATGGCGGGGAGGATATAGCCGGGCAGCTTGGATTGCGAGAAGGTGAAGAAGACGACGGGAATCAGCGCCCAGAGCACCAGAAACTCGGGAAAGGCGTCACCGGGGCGCATGGGCAAGGGCTTCCCCGCCCTGGAGTGGCGCAGCCGCCACTCGGTCACCGACGTCTGGATGCCGTCGATCAGCGCGCGCACCGCGATCACGGTCCAAGGCATCAAGGCCAGCACCATCACGATCAGGTAGTACCAGGAGGGCTGGTAGTGCCGATAGCGATCCGTGGCGAAGCGTTCCATGTTCTGCTGCAAAAAAAATTCGCGGAAGAAGGTAGGATTCTGATGCTGCACGGCAATAAACCAGGGCAGCACCATGGCAAGATAGAGAACCACCCCCGGCCACCACAGCGAGCGGCGCAGGATATTCCACTCGCCGCGCAAGAAGGCGAACGCGGAGATGATGAGAATGGCCAAAAAGGGCGCCACCGGCCCCTTGGCCAATGTCGCCAGGCCGGTAAAAAAGTAGATGTCGTAGAGCCAGAACCTGGAGCCGGTTTCGTACCATGCATACCAGCCCAGCAATCCGATGGCCAGCGGAGCGGCCATCTGCATATCGGTCGACGCGCCGCGGGCAAAGCCGATGATGCCGGCACAGGCGACTGTGATCAGCGCCGCGTCCAGGTGGCCGCCGGGACGGAATCGCCGCATGTGCAGGTAAATAAGGCCGATCATGATGAACGCGAACGTGGCCGAAGGCAGCCGCGCGCTCCAGTCATGCACGCCGAAGTCCTGAAAGAGAAACATCGCGCGCCAGTAGTAGAGGGCCGGCTTCTCCAGCCAGGGATGGCCGTAGAGGTACGGAGTCACGCAGGCGCTCAGCCGCCCTTTCAGCGTTTGCGCTGAGTCGAAGCGGACCAGCATCTCGTGCGCGATTTGGGCATAGCGCGGCTCGTCGGCGCCCACCAGGCCCAGGCCATCACCGCCAAACACTGGCGTAAGGCCGTAGGCCAGGAAAAAGACGGTAAAGCAGAGAAAGACCGTTACCTCACAGACAGTGGCCCAGCGAGGCATGCGCCACCGTCGCTGTGCGGGTCCGGCGGAATCCGGGCAGGTGTACTCGGATGCACGCCCTTCAAGTGGCTCTTTCCTTGAGAAAAAGCCACCGTGCATGAATTCAGAGTGGGCACTGTTGCTCGGATTCCGCTCTGAATTCTGACCCGATGGCTCCACGGGATTTTCCATCTCCGGCAGTTCTCCAGGAGGTGTGCGTTAGGATCTGTTGACACTACTGGGCCGACATTCCAGTAGTGCTAGCAGACCCTGGCCTGCTCAAGCGCAGGACGAGAGTCTTGGTTCCAGGCAGGACAGATGGGGGGATCAGACCAAGCCTGCATATCTTCCGCGCATTAGAAGCGCGGAAACTTTTGAGCGTTGCGACAGGCTCTAGGCTAACAGATTCCCCAGAGCCTGCTGCACTAAAGCGAATGATAGGAGGTACGGGCAGATGTCTGCTCCGGCATGGATTCCAATACACCGACGCCCGTGTGTGGTGGCAAGCGAATCATACTACTAGCGGAGTGGGGTCCCCTGTTCCGTTGGCGCCTTCGCGTCCACAGGCTCTTGTTGCGGCTCATCACGCCGGCCCGCGGCGCGCTTGCGCGACCGGTTCATCAGTTCCTCGATGCGCGACTGAAAACGGCCCGACCGGTCGGCGAGAAACGTGAGGTCAGGCACGTGGCGCACGCCCATCCGCTCCTTCAGTTCGTAGCGGATGTGCCCTTTGGCGGCTTCGAGGCCGGCGATAGTCTGCTCCTCGGCTTTGGCAATATCCTTTACCGCGCTGTCCAGGGCCACGTAGACGCGCGCTGACTTCCCGCCTGGGTTCAGCGCTACCTCGCTCACGTAGCACAAATCGATGCGCGGATCGGAGAGCTCGCCCTCGATCATGGTCCCGATCTCCAGCCGCAGCATTTCCGCCACGCGGTCCTGATGATGCTTTCGCGCTCTGTGCTCCGGCATGGCTTCCCTCCTGACTTAGGTAAACCAATCAGGATAACAGAGGGATGTGTGACCAGGAATTTGCGGTAGTGGGTCAGTTTGAAGCTGCTTTGAAAGGGCACGGCTTTATTCCCTGAGGGATGCTTCTCATCAAACTGACCCACTACCGCAACTCACCTTCTTTCAAGTGCGTCAACGCGGCTGCATGTCGCGCTCCTGCCTCGGCCTCAACCTTACCACCCCAAATCTGCTAGGCTTGCGTGTTCCGGCAATTTGCAATGAGGCAGGTTCCTAATGGCCTTCAAATTTCAGGGTTTCGACTTTCTCCATCTGGATCAGAGCCTCACATCAGACGAACTGCTTGTCCGCCGCACGGCGCGCGACTTTGTTGAAGACAACATTATCCCCATCATCGAAGACTGTTTCCGCGAGGGGCGTTTTCCGCGCGAGCTCGTTCCGCTGATGGGCGAGCTGGGTTTCTACGGCGCCAACCTGGAGGGTTACGGCTGCGCGGGCATGTCGAATGTAGAGTACGGCCTGGTGATGCAGGAGTTGGAGCGCGGCGATTCCGGCCTGCGCAGCTTTGTCAGCGTGCAGTCGGCGCTGGTGATGTATCCCATCTTCACCTTCGGCTCCGAGGAGCAGAAGAAGGCTTGGCTCCCGGCCCTCGCCACGGGCGAAAAGCTCGGCTGCTTCGGCTTGACCGAGCCCGGCTTCGGATCGAATCCCGCGGGGATGACGACGCGCGCCCGCAAATCAGGAGGCGAGTACATCCTGAACGGTGAAAAGATGTGGATCACCTCGGGCACTATCGCCGATGTAGCCATCGTCTGGGCCAAGCTTGAAGGTGCCGAAGACGACGACTTAGTGCGCGGATTCCTCGTTGAAACCAATCGGCCCGGCTTCTCTTCGAGCGACATTCACGGCAAGTGGAGTCTGCGCGCCTCGGTGACAAGCGGCCTGACACTTGAGGACGTGCATCTGCCCGAAGCCAACCTGCTGCCCGGTGCGGCGGGCCTAAAATGCGCGCTGATGTGCTTGAACCAGGCGCGCTACGGCATTAGTTGGGGCGCGATTGGCGCGGCCATGGATTGCTATTCGACGGCGCTGAACTACGCCAAGACAAGAAAACAATTCCGCAATCAGCCCATCGCCAGCCATCAGCTCGTGCAGGAGAAGCTGGTGTGGATGGCGAGCGAAATCGCCAAGGCGCAGTTACTGTCGCTGCAAGTGGGCCGGCTGAAAGATGCCGGGACCGCAGGCCACCAGCACATCTCCATGGCGAAGCGAAACAACGTGTGGATGGCTCTGGAATGCGCGCGCCTGGCGCGCGACATCCTGGGCGCAAACGGCATCACCGAGGACTACCCCATCATGCGCCACAGCATGAATCTGGAGTCAGTAAAGACTTACGAAGGCACGCACGACATGCACACGCTGATCGTGGGCCAGAACCTTACGGGGATTGCGGCGTTTTAAGGAGCGGCGAAAAACCACAAGATACTTTACTGCGCGGGAGCCGGCGCATCTACGTTGCGCA
>JAJXXG010000896.1:1852-5674 GCA_021781255.1 Acidobacteriota bacterium | reverse complement strand
AGCCACGGCCGGTGCCATCGGCTGCAATCTTGGCTCCGTGGTGGCCTACTGGATCGGCGCCCGGGGAGGCCGTCCTCTGGTGGAGCGCTACGGAAAATGGGTCCTGATGAGCCATCACGATCTGGACCGCATGACCTTTTTCTTCCAGAAGTACGGTTCCATCACGGTGCTGCTGGCCCGCCTGCTTCCGGTGGTGCGCACGTTTATTGCGTTCCCGGCAGGAATCGCAAAGATGCCGCAGCTTCGTTTTCACCTTTACACGTTTGTGGGCTCGTGGCCCTGGTGTTTTGCTTTGGCCTACGTCGGTATGAAGCTGGGCCAGGCCTGGCACACGGACCCGCGTTTTCATCAGGCATTCCATCGTTTCCATCTAGTGGTTGAGATCGCTCTGGTTGCGGGGATTGTCTGGTTTGTCTGGTCGCATCTCAATCGCGGAAAGCAAGCCGCGTCCGCGCTCGGTCCGCAGCAGGATTAAGGCCCGCTCGAAGAGGTACACTGTTGCGGCTTAGGCAATACAATTTTTCTTTGTATTCAACTCAGCAGTTATCAAAGGAAGGGTAGGAATTCACGATGGGAACTGAACCGCAAGGCGGCCCAAAGACCGCCGAAACCTCAAAGGTTGCGCCCGCTACGGGCAAGCTTGGAGTGATGGTCATCGGCCTGGGAGCTGTTGCCACCACCATGATCGCCGGCGTCGAGGCTGTCCGCCGTGGACTCGCCAAGCCGATCGGCTCGCTCACGCAGATGGGCACCATCCGGCTTGGCAAGCGCACGGACAACCAGTCGCCGCTCATCAAGGACTTCGTTCCGCTCGCGAATCTGAACGATGTCGTCTTCACCGGCTGGGACATCTTTGAGGACAACGTCTACGAGGCTGCGGCCCACGCCAAGGTGCTCGACAAGGAAACGCTCGCGCAGCTCAAGCCGTATCTTGAGACCATCAAGCCCATGCCGGCCGTCTTTGACCAGTACTACGTCAAGCGCCTGCACGGCACCCACGTCAAGCAGGGCAAGACCAAGCGCGACCTCGCCAACCAGGTCGTCGAAGACATTCGCAAATTCAAGAAGACCGTGGACCGCGTTGTCGTAATCTGGTGCGGATCCACTGAGATCTTCCTCGAGCCAACCGCCGTACATCAGTCGCTTGAGGCCTTCGAAAAGGGCCTCGACAACAACGACATCGGCATCGCCCCGTCGCAGATCTACGCCTACGCGGCGCTCAGCGAGGGTGTGCCCTTCGCCAACGGCGCGCCGAACCTCACCGTGGATGCCCCCGCGCTCATCGAGCTTTCCAAGAAGAACGCGGCTCCCATCTGCGGCAAGGACTTCAAGACCGGCCAGACCTTCATGAAGACAGTCCTGGCCCCGGCCTTCAAGGCGCGCATGCTCGGCGTCTCCGGCTGGTTCTCCACCAACATCCTCGGCAACCGCGACGGCGAAGTTCTGGACGATCCGCAGTCCTTCAAGACCAAGGAAGAGTCCAAGCTCGGTTCGCTCGAGTACATCTTCCAGCCCGAGCTCTACCCGGATCTCTACAAGGACATCTACCACAAGATCCGCATCAACTATTACCCGCCCCGCGGCGACGAAAAGGAAGCCTGGGACAACATCGACATCTTCGGCTGGCTCGGCTATCCCATGCAGATCAAGGTGGACTTCCTCTGCCGCGACTCCATTCTGGCCGCGCCCATCGCGCTTGACCTCGTCCTTTTCCTCGACCTGGCCAAGCGCACGCCGTCGCTGTGTTCCATCGGCATTCAGGAGTGGCTGAGCTTCTATCTCAAGTCGCCCCAGACCGCCGAGGGCCTCTACCCCGAGCACGATCTCTTCATCCAGTCGATGAAGCTCAAGAACACGCTGCGCCACATCATGGGTGCCGATCTCATCACCCACCTCGGCCTCGAGTACTACGACTAAGGCCGTCGCGCAGTCCAGCCCAAGCGCCCCGTCCCCGGCGGACGGGGCGCTTGTTTTCCTGCTTTCCGGGCCATCCGCGGTCCGGCCTGCTGTGCAGGCAGTCCTGCATTCCGGTATCCTGCTTGCCGACAATCGCCGCGGTTCGTCGCCCGCCATACCCGCAGCCCGAAGATCGCCGGACCCGGCCTGCACAACCTGCTTTCCCCCGGTGGTGCGTATGCGTATGGCCCATTCCGTTTTCGCTGCTGTTCTACTCTCCGGCGCGCTCGCCTGCGCGGCCCAGTCGACCGTCCCTGCACCGGTTCCTGCACAGGCGCCTGCTCCTCCGGCAGTTCCGCCGTCCACGCTGCTCGGCCCCTCGCTCAGCGGCATGCAGAGCTCGCTCAGCTCGCTCAACCTCGACCGCTGGAAGCGCGGCTCCGTGCGCGAAGAGGCCACCCGCGACATCGGCGACATCCTGCAGGACATCCAGCAGAATGTGCCCACGCTCATGCAGCCGGCAGACGCCGCTCCGGCCTCCCTCAGCAAGGTTCTGCCGCTCTCGCGCCACATCGACGCGCTTTATGACGTCTTTCTCCGCGTGGAAGAAGCCTCGCGCATCGTCGCTCCCGGCGAGCAGGTGGACCGTCTTCAACTCGCGCTGCGTAACCTGAGCGACGCACGCGCTGCGCTCGACAAGCAGGTGCAGGCCATCGCGGAGTCGCAGGAGAAGCAGGTGGGCGAGATGCACGCCCGCATTCTGGCTCAGGCGGCCTTCAAGTGTCCCGCTCCACCGCCTCCGCCGCCATGCCCCAAGCCCAAGCCGCGCGCCATCATCCGCAAGCGCAAGCCGGCGGCCACAACCACGCCGCAAAAACAGGGGACGCCCCCGGGCGCATCCGCACAACAGTCCACGCAAAAGACCGGCAAATAACCAGCGCAGTCCATCTGCGTCTCTACGCCATCGCAGCCTCGGTCAGGCGCTTCACCGTCAGCACGGTGATGTCATCCTCCTGGCCGAAGGCCTTTGCCGCATCGGCAATGTAGAACGCGGACTGGTTGCTCAGGTTGTGCACGCGCTCAAAGCCGAACAGCTCGCCCGAGGTCTGCCGAGCCTCCACCACGCCGTCTGACAGTAGCAAAAGCCGGTCGCCCGGGTGCAGATACAGCCCGATCTCGTCATAGGCCATATCCTCCACGGCGCCCAGCGGCAGCGCACCCGGCGTCAGGATCTCCTGGCTGTTCAGGTAAGGGGACAGGTGCCCGGCGTTGGCCAGTCGCAGCCCGCCGCTGCCATCGAACAGCGCCACCTGACACGTTGTCAGGCTCTCGCTGCCCGCCAGCACCCGGTTCAGCGACTCCAGAATCCGCGCCGGGCTCTTTTCCTCCGTCCGGCGCAGCGCGCCCATCAGCATGGACACATTCATGGCCGCCTTCAGCCCCTTGCCGGCCACGTCGCCAATCACCACCAGCAGCTCTCCATCATCCGTCGGCTGCACAAAGAAGAAGTCGCCACCCACCTCGTGCGCCGGCGTGTATACCGAGTCCACTTCGTACCCCGGCGTCTGCTGCTTCTGCTGCGGAATCATCAGCTCCTGCACGCTGCGCGCCGCCGCCAGCTCGCTGCTGGCGCGTTCCTTCTCGTTGTGAATGCGCAGGAAGCGGAAGAAGATGATCAGCACAATCGCCAGCAATCCCGTAAAGTCGGCAATCGAGGCAAAGTGAATCGGCACCATGCCCGCCTCAATCGTCAGCGGCGAGTGATACGGGCGGCCTTCAAATCCGCTCACCCCGCCCGTCAAAATCGGCTCCACAATGCCCACAATCGTCAGAATCAGCGGAATCAGCAGCAGGCCCGCCTCAAAGTTGCGCCGCAACGTGGCCGCAATCAGTGTGCTGAAGGTGAACACGCCCCATCCGATCATC
>JAJXXG010000896.1:0-1842 GCA_021781255.1 Acidobacteriota bacterium | reverse complement strand
ATCATCCAGAACAGGCTGCCCATGTACACCACTGCCAGCAGCACCCCAATCACCGCGCTATGGCCTACAAACAGCAGCGTCGGGCCCACACCGCCCAGGATGGGTGCTGTATAGCGCAGCGCCAGGATGTACCACCGCCGCGGCAGCGCCAGAAACGAGACCAGAAACTCAAAGTAGAGATAGGCTGAAACCACCACCAGTTCCAGCACCAGCGCCGCATACCACAGCTGGTCAATCTGCGCCGAGCTTCCCGCCAGGTCAATGTACCCGATGGGCGCCTGCAACAGCTCGTGCAGCGCCAGCCACAGATACTCCAAATGCCCCTTCTGCGTAAAAAACAGCGCCAGCAGAAATCCCGAAAGCACCACCAGGAGAATGCCGCTCACCAGCCTCGGCAGCCGCTCAAACAGGTTGTGTACTGACCACAGCTCCAACTCGCTTTGCAGATCATCCGGATTGCCCAGCCGCAGTGTGCGATTCGAAAAGAAGTTCGTATACGACGCCAGCCCGAAGGGAATGTAGATCGTCCTCACCACCAGCGTTACATCCGTGTCCGTGGAGGCCAGTCCAAGGTCGTAGATGCGCGAGATCTCCTGGTAGCGATTGGCCACATCGCCGTTGGCTCCTCCCGGCCGAATCTGCCGCCCGTTTGCATACACATCCACGCCCGGCCCGTTCGAGCCAATCGACATCGTCGTATTCTGCGAAACCGGCAGCGCAACCAGCAGCGCCACCGGCCCGTGGTTCGGAGCCAGCTTCAGGTGCAGCCGGAACCACACAAACGGACGCCCGTTCTTGCCGTGCTTTCCCAGCGGCGGTGGGCCGGGCTGCGCGTCCGCGGGCCGGTCCAGGTCCTCCAGGTTGTCCAGCGAGTCTCCCGCGCTCCGCACCAGCCACTTCGTGTCATCGAAATCCGCATTCGCCGCCGCCGGATTTGCCGTCACTCCCACGCGCCAGTCCCGGTCCAGCGTCACCGGCGAGCCCATCCGCGTTGCATCAAACACCACCGGAGGCGTTGCAAGCGTGTCCGTCCTGGCAGCCGGCAAGTGCTTCTTCTCGCCCAGCACCCCCGCCAGCGTGGCAGCCTTGGGCACGGTCTGGGCTGCGGCTCCGGCAATTGCGTACATCAGCGCACACACGGCCGCCAGAACCATCCCCATCCGGAACGTACGTCGCAAAGGAACCTCCCGCTGTTGCGTGTCCATCACTCTAATGCAGACGGCTGTCACCTCCAAGCCGGATGACACGCTGCCGCAAATTCCTCTTTCCGCGCATCCGCCGCGCCATGCTCCAACCCGGCTTTCATGCTGTGGAAAAACTCTCCCGCACGGCTGTCCTTCCGGTTCATACTAGCGTCTAATGAACTGTAGAAGTACGTCGGGAGGCCGGATTGTATCTCGGCTTCGGAGGTGGGGTCATGAGGGGAATTGAATCAGCAACCAGGGCAGGACTGCTGGCGGCCTTTCTGCTGGCCACGGCCGCTGCGCTCAGCGCGCAGGCAACCGCGCCGCCCAGCTCAACGGACAACAAGTCCGGCGCTACCCCCGCCGCGCAATCCGCTCCGGCACCCGGCACCACGCCGGTCGCGGGCGACGTCCCCGCCAATCCCACGGCCGCCGCGGACAAGTCCAACAAGGACAAATCCAGCAAGGACAAGAACAAGAAGGAGAAGCCCGGCGAAAAGCCCGTCAAGGGAGACTCCAAGGACGTCAACGTCGATCCCACCAAGGTGGTCGAAGTCGGCAGTGACCGCATCAAGGTCAAGTCCGGCAGCATCGAGGACGTAAACGCCGTGGGCAACCGCGAAATCGGCGGCCGGGGCCTCGGCAACTGGTACTCCAC
>JAJXXG010000029.1 GCA_021781255.1 Acidobacteriota bacterium | reverse complement strand
TCGCACCTTGCACGCGTCATGTCGCTGACCATCCGTCTTTACGCCAATATGCTGGCCAGCGATCTTCTCACGCTTGTCTTCTTCTCCCTCGTGCCGCTGGCGCTGCCATCGGCGTTCCTTGGCCTGCACTTTCTGGTATCCATCATCCAGGCCTACGTTTTCATGCTGCTTACGATGATCTACCTGACACAGGCAACTGCGCACGAGCACTAAGGCTCCAGTGCAGCGCCCTCGTCCAAAGCGAGAAAAAGATTCCGCCGGAGAGCGCTTCCGCTCCGGGCAAACGGGCGACCGCAAGCGTGAGGGGGCCAGCACGGTGAGCCTCAACCACCCACTGGCGGTCAATTTCAAGGGAAGCTGGAGAATTATGCGGAAACTTCAGAATGTGTTTATCGTCCTCTCGGCGCTCTGCTTTGCCATTCCGGCCTTTGCGCAGAGCGGCTCAGCAGTCATTGACATGGCGCCTATCGGCATCGGACTCGGCATGGGACTTGCAGCAGGGCTTTGCGGTCTTGGCCAGGGCAAGGCAGTCGCCTCAGCCACCGAAGCTTTGGCACGCAACCCAGGCACTCGCGCCGGCATCCAACTCCTGCTGGTTCTCGGCCTGGCCTTCATCGAGTCCCTTACGCTCTTCACGCTGGCGGTTATCTTCGCCAAGATCAAGTAAGGCAGGCTCTTGCTCGTCGTGCGGCTCTGGCCTTTTGGCCGGGGCCGCAGGCATTTTGGGGGTTTGCATTAGGGATGAGCCTGCTTCGCCGAGTCTTGTTCTGCACTGGCGGAACCGCCGCGCAGCAAGCGGATCGCCTGTACGTAGCTCAACCCCACGGGTACTGGCGTAAAGTGGGTTTGCTCCTGCAGGGTGTCGAACGTCTTGTTTGAGAACAGCAGGCGGCCGTTCATTTTCAACTGGATGCGAACAATGCGCCATTGATTCGGGCTCACCTCGGCCTGTTCAATCACGATCCAGCCGCCCTTGTAGAGCCGTCCCAGGATGCCCCAGCCAAAGTCCACATCATCCTCCAGATGACCCTCGAGCCGCGCAACGCGCTCCTGCACAGGATCGATCCAGATTTCGCCGGTCATCTCGGTCAGCACCTGGGTCTCCAGATCCTGGGAATCGAAGCCGGGATTGGGCCTGAATGTAAATTTCTCGACTGAGCCCGTCGGGCCGATTCCTTCTCCGGCGTACTGGTAGATGAACGCCTTGGGAAGTGCGCGCAGCACTTTCAGGACGCGGCGGGTGTCGCTTTCCTGGCTCTGCTTGCGGCGCGACTGACTTTCTGGATCACGCAGCAAAGCGGTCAGTCGAGCCTGCTCCTTTTGTTCGTCGGCCTTGCTCGGGGGCGCATCATTGATCTCCAAAAGGCGAGCTACGGCGCCGTCTTTCGTTTCAAGCATTTCCTTGGTCGAGGTGAACCGCGGAGTGGACTTGCGCAGCCGGTAGCGCATGGGATGCTGCGTGTTCCTGGCGTTCCGCAATTCGGTCGCCAGCGCCCGCCTTACCAGTTCAGTGTCTGGCTTAACTGCCGCTGTGTTCTGTGCGGCTGCCGCGAACGGCGCCAGAAGCAGGAGAAGTAATATGTTGCGCACTAGCAATAGTCTAGCGTCCATTCGCCATCCAGACCGAGATCGTCACAGCCTCTTAAATTTAGACGCTCCAGCCCCGCTGCGGTTTCTGGAATTGAAGGGAATGGGTCGGGTTGCGTATAGTTCGGGCAGGGCCCAGGCGTTTTCAGGAACCATGAAGGCTGACGACAAACAGGTGAACTGGTGAAACCGCCAGCAGCATCGGCCCGGAAAGTCGCTTCACTTTCAGCTCCCTGAAGAATGCTCGAATCAAAAATCCTCGGAGGAAATTGCACCATGGCAACGGAGAACGGTCTCGCACGAATCGGCAAAACTGTGGTGATTCGCGGCGAAGTGAAGGGCAGTGAAGACTTGATTGTAGATGGGCATGTGGAGGGCACCATCGGCCTCTCTGAAAATCGGCTGACGATCGGCCCAAATGCCAATGTTAAAGCCGACCTCTCCGCCAAAGACGTGCTGATTCTTGGCCACGTCCAGGGCAACATCGTGGCCACGGGGCGCGTGGAGCTGCGCGCAGGCTGCGTGGTGGAGGGCGATGTAAAAGCGATGAGGCTGGCCGTTGAGGACAATGCCGTCTTCCGCGGAAAGGTAGACCTCTCCCAGGGAGCCAAGGGCCACGAGAGCGCCAGCGGGGCAGGAACCCACCATAGCTGAATCAGGATTCGTCAACGGTTACACGCCAGCGTGCCGGCCCGGATGATGCGGCCTGCACCGTTGTTTGGGGATTTTCAAGATGCTTCGCCGGTTCTTTGAAAAGAAACACGACAGCAGTTCATCCGCCTCCGCTTCTGGCTTTACAGGCCCCAAGGTGCCTCGACATTCGGGCGGCTGGGCGGCGCTGCGCAAACGCCTTCAGGCCGAGCCGGGCTTGCGCGTCGTTGATGCCGGCAGCACTTCCCCGGCCAACATCAATTACCTCACCAACCTGGGGCACAGCATCTTTCTTGCCGATCCGGTGAATGAAGCGCTCACTGGCAACTGGCAGAGCGGCACGGATGCTGAAGGGCAGCCCATCTGGAATGTGGAGGGCTATCTTGACCATGCGCTGAAGTTTTCAGGCCGGACTTTTGATGTTGTCCTTCTGTGGACGACTCTCGATTATCTGCCGGAGCCGCTGGTCGTTCCCGTCGTAGATCACTTGTTTGCCGCAATGAATCCGGGAGGCCAGGTGCTGGCCCTCTTTCACACCCGTGCGAAGGGCGAAGAGACTGTCTATTGTCGCTTCCACATCACCGAAAGCGATGATGTTGAGATGCAGCATGCGCAGCCTTTCCCCATCCAGCGCGCCTTCACGAATCGAAGCATCGAACGACTGTTTGACCGCTGGTCGGGTTTTCGCCAGTTTCTTGCAAAAGACAGCGTCTCTGAAGTCATCATCACCCGCTAGGACCAAAGCTCTTGCGCTGTCTGAAAGAAGCCAGGGCTGGAGGGAGTATGAGTTTGTTGAAGGGAACACGCATTACCTGGTTGGGTCATGCAACCGTCCTGGTTCAGACCGCCAAAGGCACCAACATCCTGATCGATCCATTCATTGCGCACAATCCAAAATATCCAAAGGGTTTCGTCCTGCCGGAAAAGATTCACTACATCCTGCTGACTCATGGCCACGGTGACCACATTTCCGATGCCGTGCCGGTCGCCACAAAGCATGGCTCAACAGTGGTTGCCATCTATGAGCTTGCTGCTTATGTTGCAGCAAAGGGTGTCGCGGACACCATCGGGATGAATCTTGGCGGAACTGCGCGGTTGGGGGACGTGGCGGCGACCATGGTCGAAGCGAAACACTCCGCCGGCGCCCAGGATGAGCGCGGAACACATTACGTGGGAGTAGCGGCAGGATTTGTCCTGGAGATTGCAGATGGCCCTGTTCTTTACCACGCCGGAGATACCTCTGTCTTCGGCGACATGAAGCTGATTGCGGAGTTATATCACCCTGAAGTCGCAATGCTTCCCATCGGCGGCCACTACACCATGGGACCAAAGGAGGCTGCCCTGGCTGCGAAATTTCTGTTGCCAAGCATCATTCTCCCGCTCCATTTCGGAACCTTCCCGCCGCTCAAGGGTACGCCGGATGAGTTGGCGGCCCTTATCGACAGCAGCATTCAGGTGGCGCGGCTCGCCCCCGGGGAATCCATCTGAACGCCCGGGCCGCGATGTCATTCAGGGACACAAAGAGGGACCTGGCTTAGAAGCCGGGCCCCTCTTTCAAGTTCAGGCGTAGGTTATTTCCCGCCAGATGCCTTTTTCTGTTCCGCCCAGCGCCGCTTTACGGCCTCGGCAATGCGCTTGCGCCCTTCAGGTGTTAGATTGCGCTTCTTCTTGGCAACCTTCTTTGAAGCAGGTACAGCAGTCTTGCCGGCCTTGGCCGCTCCCGCCCCGCTGAGCAGCGCACGTGCCTGTTGCAATTGAGCTATCTCACGATCAAGCTGAGCCAGAATTTCCGAAACTCCCACGGTTCCTCCTCGTGCTTACTTCTCAGTGGTACGATCCCCGTGGTCTTCAGTAATCAACAGCCCCTGGGCTACCACTCGTGCTGCTAGGTAAGCATACGCATCTGTAGACTCTTTTACAAACAAAAAATGCATTTATTTGATGTAGATCAGGCAACCTGACGCAGGGTAATCACTATTTCGACGAGGCCTGCACATCAATAGCTTGGCGCCACCGTCTTTCCCGGCGATTGGCAAAGTCATACAAGACTATGCGTGTCATGGCAATGCAAAGGAGCTTCTGGAACTTCCCTGGATTCCAAGTCACACAAAAGGCGCCCAGACCGAGCTCTCTAGTCAAAGGCAATTATGGCGCGGGCTGACTTTTGGGGTTGACGGGGCCATTCCAGCCAGTCATTCAGTCAGGGAGATCGCCGCTGAAGAGTTAGCGGGAAGTTTTGGCTGGCGGCTGGGGTTGTTCGAGTGCCGGGACACCGGGCGGGAGCCCGGGCAAATCCTGACTCGCCGGACGAAGGTTGGGTGACTCGGCCGCGCGATAATTGCGCAGGTCGCGCAGGATCTCCACTTTCTCGCGGGCATACTGGCCCGCAAGCCGGGTGAGCGCATAGGTGATGATGTCGCTGTGATGCAGGTCCTGGACTGAAGGATCGCGGCGCATGTTCAGCCACAACCGGTGCACCAGTTGCACATCGTCCGGGCTCAATGCCGGCGCGTGCGGGCCGATGTAAAAGACCTTTGTGTCTCCGCTCGGGCCGACAACAAAAAAGTTGAACTGCCGCTTGGGCTCTGGCAAGGCTTCCCAGGCCTGGCCCAGATGAAAGGCCTGATCTTCCGCCGTCATGGAACTGGAGAGTCCGGATACGACCGAGTCAACTTCCAGAGAATTCGCACCCTGCGCCAGTGCGGCAAACACGTCTCCGGCTGGAACCACCAGCAGCGATACTTTCTTGCCGAAGCTTTCAGCCACTGAAACTGCCTTGGTAAAGAGTGTCTGCTCGTGTTCGCTGAAGCTCTGTTGCTCGGCGCTCAAATATTCGGGTCCGCCCACGCCCATCATGCGCACACTCATCACCACAACGTCCCGATCTTCGGTCCGGGTGCGACCAAGGGCCCATTTCAAGGCGGCAGGATTGGCGGCATCGTGCATGGTCACCATGACGCCACCGGAGCGAATGGCGACTGACTCGCGGTCGATTGTGTCCTGGTGCTCAAGCTGGAAGTGGTCCTTCATCTGCCGGGCAGTGAGGGCATGCTTGCGCAGGTTTTGGCGCTCTGAAACGCTGAAGATCACGAAAAAAACAGCCGCAAAGGCAATGCCGCTTACCGTGGCGACCGATTTGGTGAAGAGGTTCACGATGGCAGTCGAACACAGCACAAGAAAGACCGAGATGAGTCCCAGGGGAATTTCGGTCTTGCCGATGCGGAGATTGGGCGGAACCTTCCAGCCGCGCTCCCCATGGTACTTCCAGCGCAGCACCAGCATGGCCAGGCTGTTGAAGGTGAAGGACCAGATGACACCGAAGGCGTATGCCTCGCCCAGGGTGATCACATTGCCTCTGGTCACGAGGATAGTGAACATCTGCAGGCCAAAGACCAGGTTGACAATGCGATGGCTTGTGCCGAATTTGGGATGGGGCCTG
>JAJXXG010000219.1 GCA_021781255.1 Acidobacteriota bacterium | reverse complement strand
CTTCGCTTCCCGGAAGCACGCGGCACGTTGCCGCCCATGCCCAGGCTGCAACGCTTGCCGGGAATCTTCGCCGGCAAGGTGTTGCCTATCTGGTGCGGAAGGCACGATTGAAGCGTCTTTACTGGACGAAGAAGATTGTTCACCAAGCGCAATTGGTGATGGCCTCGCGCTACAGAAAGCGCGGTGCTCCTCTACCCGCCAATCTTCGTTACGCGCAGATTGAAGCTGCCCACCTGAGTGCGCTAGCAGGCCATGCGTTCATGCCGTATGCAGGGGACATCATGCTGCTGCGGGCCATTAGCCGCGGCTACGAGGGCGTCGTCAGCCTGAGCGAAGCGGAAGATCCTACCCTTGGCTGGGGCGGAATTGTGCGCGGGAAGCTGGAGATTCGCGATGTACCCGCGAATCACCTGAATATGCTGCTTGAACCAAATGTTCGCGAGGTGGCGCGCGTGTTGATGGAAGCTGCATCGGATCGGCAGGCCGGTGTTGCCGCTGTCCGTTAGCTCCTCGTCCGTTGCCGGATCATTGTGCAACACAAAGCAATGCGCGGGAGTGGGCATCTGGGCGCCGGAATCAATTCAGTCCGGTATAGTGAGATGCAGACATGACATCAGCAGCGCGAAGCAAGGCGGTTCTTCTTCATTTCTCAGGCCCGGACAGGCCAGGTCTTACCGCAAAACTGACGAACATCCTGGCCGGCCATCAAGTCGCCGTCCTGGATATCGGGCAGGCCGTCGTCCATGAGAATCTTGCTCTCGGAATTCTTGTGGAGTTGCCGGCGGGCTTTGACTTTAGCCCTCTCAAAGCAGCTCTACAGAACTGCGCGGCGCAGTTGGACTTGCATGTGCGTTTTCGACCCGTGGCGCAGAATGCGTTGCAGCACTGGTTGCATGGCTTGGGACAGCGGCACTTCATCATCACTCTTCTGGGTCACGCTATCACCGCTGAACAACTGGCGCGCGTGAGCGCCATCATCTCCTTACATGAGATGAATATCGAGAGGATCGATCGTCTCTCGCGGCAGCTCTCGCCGGGAGATGTCCCATTGAACGCATGCGTTGAACTGGCGGTTTGCGGCGATGGTGCGCGGGAGGCAGACATGCGCGCCGAATTTCTGCGCACTGCGCAGGAGTTGTCGATTGATGTCGCCTTTCAACGAGAGAGCATTTTTCGTAGGAATCGCAGGCTCTTCGTGTTCGACATGGATTCGACGCTGATCCAGGGCGAGGTGATCGACGAGTTGGCCAAGATGGCCGGGGTCGGTGAGGAGGTTGCGCGCATTACAGAGGCAGCCATGCGTGGTGAGCTCAAGTTTGATGAGAGCTTCACGCGCCGCGTGGGGCTGCTGAAAGGGTTGCCCGCGGAGAGGGTGCATAGCCTCCTGCACACCATTCCATTGACCGACGGGGCCGAGCGGTTGATTCGAACGCTCAAGCTACTTGGTTACAAGACGGCCATTCTCTCTGGCGGCTTCAATTTCTTTGCCCGGTCCCTGCAGCAGCGTCTGGGTATCGATGATGTCCATTCCAACGAGTTGGAGATTCAGGATGGCGTCGTCACCGGCCGCGTAATTCCCCCCATCATCAATGGAGCGCGAAAGGCTGCGTTGCTCGCGCAGATCGCCGAGCGGGAAGGCATCTCGCTCGAACAGGTTGTAGCCGTCGGGGATGGAGCCAACGATATTCCCATGCTGAACCTGGCCGGCATGGGGATTGCGTACCGCGCCAAGCCTCTGGTGCGGCAAAGTGCCGACCAGTCCATTTCCTGCCTGGGACTGGACGGGCTCCTCTATTTGCTCGGAGTGCGCGATCGCGATCTGCGGCCGCATGAGGTGTAGACGCTTCGCTCCCGCAGAGGATGCCATGTCTAGCCCGTGCCCTCCAGGTCGCGCGGGGACGCAGGCAAAATCCAATGTCAAAGGCCGGCTCCGGGAGTAGTCGATCGTAGCGAGCAGCCATGGTGTATTGCGCCTGGCGCATCCCTGATCCATTACTTGCTTCCCTGACGTCTCTGCCAGTAGAGTGTCACCGAGACGCAACGCGCGACGGAGAGATGCTGCCGAGGTCTTTCAACGCGGCTTGCGTGGACTCAATTCTCAAAAGGATCCCCAGATGTCTTCCACGCAATCATCTTCCGGCGCTTCCGCTGCAGGTTCGCATCAACAGGATCTCGATTCTGTTTTGCGCGAGAACCGTCTCTTCCCGCCACCACAGGAGTTCAGCGAACGAGCGCATGTCCAAAGTCTGGAACAGTACGAGGAGCTCTACAGAAAATCCATCCAGGATCCGGAAGCCTTCTGGGCAGGCGCAGCAAGGGAACTGCACTGGTTTAAGACCTGGGATAGGGTCCTTGAATGGGATCTGCCATGGGCCAAGTGGTTCGTGGGCGGCAAGATCAATCTAAGTTACAACTGCCTGGATCGCCATGTTGACGGTCCAAATCGCGACAAGCTTGCACTGATCTGGGAAGGTGAGCCGGGAGAAGTAAGACGCCTGACCTACGCTGAGTTACTAGCAGAGGTGCAGAAGGTTGCGAGTGCTTTGAAGTCTCTGGGTATTCAGAAAGGAGACCGCGTTGCCATCTACATGGGCATGACGCCGGAGCTGGCCATTGCACTGCTTGCCTGCGCGCGCATCGGCGCGATCCACTCGGTGATCTTCGGCGGATTTGCTGCTACGGCGATTGCAGATCGTGTGAACGATGCCGGATGCATCGCGATTCTGACGCAGGATTCAAGCTATCGCCGTGGCAATGAAGTGCCCTTGAAGAGGACTGTGGATGAGGCGATGCAGGTTTGCCGTACGGTGAAGCACGTCGTCGTGCTGCGAAGGACCGGCTGCGCGGTGCAGATGCAATCAGGCCGTGACCACTGGTGGCACGAATTAGTGGAACATGCGGCGCAGGAATGCCCGGCGGAGTGGCTCGATTCCGAGGACCCTCTCTATATCCTCTATACCTCAGGCACCACCGGCAAGCCAAAGGGGTTGGTGCATACCACCGGCGGCTACGCTGTGCAAACCTACCTGACCACCAAGTACGTGTTCGATTTACACGAGGATGACGTGTACTGGTGCACGGCGGATATCGGATGGGTGACTGGGCACTCCTATGTTGTCTACGGACCCCTGCAAAACGGCGCCACAGTGCTGATGTACGAAGGAGCGCCGAACTGGCCGGATTTCTCACGTTTATGGAAGATTGTGGATGACCATAAAGTGACCGTGTTCTACACCGCGCCCACAGCCATTCGAGCCTGTATCAAATGGGGCGACGAGCATGTAGAGAAGCACAAGCTTGACTCGCTGCGCCTGCTGGGTACGGTTGGGGAGCCGATCAATCCGGAGGCGTGGATGTGGTATCGCGAGAAGATTGGCCACAATCGCTGTCCAATTGTCGATACATGGTGGCAAACGGAGACGGGAGCTATCATGATTGCGCCGGTTCCAGGTGCTGTGGCCACCAAGCCAGGCTCTGCGACCCGGCCATTCTTCGGTATTGACGCAGATGTGGTGACGCACTCGGGCGAGCGGGTGCCTGCCGGAAGCGGTGGTCTGCTTGTGGTGCGCAAGCCGTGGCCGTCGATGGCGCGTACGGTCTATGGAGATCCGGAGCGCTTTCGGCAGACATACTGGAGCGATGTGCCCGGTTGCTACTTTACCGGAGATGGAGCGCGCCGGGATGCGGACGGCTACTTCTGGCTGATGGGTCGCGTGGATGACGTGATCAATGTGAGTGGGCACAGGCTCGGAACCATGGAAGTTGAGTCGGCGCTGGTTGCTCATCCGAAGGTCGCGGAAGCAGCCGTTGTGGGGCGCCCGGACGATCTAAAGGGACAAGCCATCGCCGCTTTTGTCACGCTGGAAAGTGGAAACCAGCCAACCGACGCGCTTAAAGATGAATTGCGTAAGTGGGTCACCAAGGAAATCGGCGCATTGGCACGGCCGGATGACATCCGTTTTACGGACGGTTTGCCCAAGACACGAAGCGGAAAAATTATGCGTCGGCTACTGCGGGACTTGGCAACCCACGGCGAAATAAGGGGCGATACCACCACGCTTGAGGACTTCACCGTCATTGCCAAGTTGCGGGAGGCGGATGAGGGATAGCGAAATGCTCCGCACCGTTGGCGAGTCCGTTCAGCCTGGCGGAGGTGCAGGTTCGTCTCCAACCCGAAGGGCTGGGGCCAATTTTCCCGATCTCTGCCTCGATCTTCGCCAGCAGACATCCGGTATGCGTCACTCTTCGCTGCTTGAACTCGACAAATCGGCTCCCGGTGCCACCGCCCTGGTAGGGTGAACAGACCCTGGATCACCAGGACAACCGGCGCTATTACACGAAGTGCGGTCAGGTTGCCTGGTTCAGCATCACTGCTCAGGCGAAGAGGACCTGTAGAAGCTGAAAATTCTACCCTCTGCGATCTCCCGCAGGAAATAGCCGGCCGGCAGCAAGGATAACCACAGAACGGGATACCTGTAGCGCATATCCGAAACGACCACGTAGTACATCAGAGGATAGATAGCCGACACCGCCAGGATATAAAGTGTGACGGCTTCGCGCCGCCTTGCCATCAGGATCAGTCCCGGCAACGAGAGCGCGGTGATGAGCCACATGACGCGCGCAATGCGGTTCTGTTGATGGGCCCAGATCTGCGAGTAGTGGGGAACGCTAAAAGCATTTGCGAATTGAATCGTGGCAGGAATATTTTCCGTTGCAGGAAACCAAAACTCTTTGATTCGGGTCAGCGTGAGGTGTGCGAAACGAGCGCCGTGTGATCGGACCCAAGCCTCTGCGTCGGCGGTGCGCGTACGATCGTATTGGATTTCGCCGAGCCGATGTAACTCTTCCACCTCTGCAAGGCTCGCGTTTGGGTGGTGTGTCTGGTAGCAGTTGTTCAGTTCATCACGAATCAAACTGGATTGCGCGCAGTCATTATTGGAGGCATAGAGAGTTACTCCAAGATTCGTTCTGGTGACTAGTGCGCCTAACGCAAAGTAGTTCCTGATCGCCCATCCCATTCCGAAGGTTAACAGTAGTCCCAACACCAGTGCAGCCTGCTTGATTGCGGTTGATCGGTGAGGGCCGGACTTCAGGAGCAGAAACCCAATCCATGGCACGATGATCAAGATGGAGGACGGGTTTAAGAGAAAAAGCAGGCCAGCGATCGCACCGCCCAGGACAGCTCTGCTCATCGCATTGCGCTCAGCCAGCGGTTCGGGAGCTGTGAGGATGCAAAACAGCAGAATTCCGGCAATTGTGAGATTGGTATCCCAGCCTGGGATGGATTGCATGGCGCCCAGCCAAAGCAGCGATGCAAAAACGCCGGGGACTGAATCGCTGAAAAAAATCATTGAAACGCGCGGCAACAATGCCGCGGTAAAGGCATTTGCGATGATGGCGCACAGCACGGATGCGACGTAGATGATCCCCGGCACTCGAAACACCTTCATCAGGCCGGCAAGGATTAAAGGGTATAGCGGAGGGTTGACTGCAGTCGGCCCAGTTGCGAGTGCGCTGAACGGATTGGCAAAGGCGCCCCGAGTTGCAAGGTTCTTTGCAAGGATCCATGAGGTGGTCCCGGTAGTCGGACAGGGTTTTCGGGTTTTTAAATGAAAAGATTGCTCGTGGTCGTCGTGGCGGTGGAAATGTGAAAATCGGCTTGATCGATTTTCAAGGTCTTG